>JAOZNS010000260.1 GCA_029933635.1 Candidatus Zixiibacteriota bacterium
ATTGCTGGCCTGTCTTTTCTCTTTTTAGAAGAATCCAGTGAAGCTTATCATAATCCGGCTATATTTGTTGCTTTCCTTTTGGAGAAATTCCTTCTGGCTTACCGGGTCAAGGAGGCTTCTGTTTCCTCGATCGAAAGGTATTATTCCCGTAAGGGCATTTTTATTAACGTCATCATAGCTGGCATATTCAAAGGTGATATCAAACTTTATCTGTTTCCAGCCTATACCGGTTCCGAAGGATACTATTTTCCCATTTACCCAAGAGCCTGTCTCCTCTCCATAGTCAGATTGCACGAAAACAGGCACGTAAGCGGTATCGGTGCCGGATATGTAAAGGTCTTCTCTGAGATACACCCAGCTGGTATCGAGTTTGGTGGTAAAAAGCTGCGGATCGTTTCTAAATCCTACCCTCAAAGGAATGGTTCCAAATCTGGTGTCGATCCTGTATTCTCCTCCAAGGCGAAACTGAGTCAGATTCCTCCAGTTTAAGCTGGGCACGAAAGGTGGCTTCGTCCCCTCACTTCCCCACCATTTATCGGTTAAGTAGTCTCCCGTGGTAACCTCGTCGCTTGAGGGATCCGCAATGTTTCTCCGATAGGTCACCTCGGTCTTAGAATAATTTCTAAATTCTATATCCGCAGCAAGCGTCAGAGAGTTTAGCTCATAGGAGGTTCCAAAACCGACCATGGTGGGCATCTTCCATTTTCTGTCCGTCCTGAAGAAAGGTGAAGCTAAAATTGACTCATTCTCTAAGATAACCCCTAATTGGATGACATCCTGAAAAAGCTTCACATCGCTGTCCTCCTTCAGGGTAAACGGTGTTTTCGCCACCCCTGCCAAACGGAGTTTATCCAATTGATACATCGCCCCGAAGGTGAAGTTGAATCCAGAATAATCGCTTTCGATATGAGGATGAAATCTTCTACTACGGCCAGTGATATCCTCGGGATAGAAGAAATTCACGTCGCTGGTAAATTTTCCAGTATAAATGTTGATTCCTGCTCCCAAGGAGAGAGACTCAAAAAGCTTTCCAGCCAATGAGATGTTAACACCATCTAACTTCCCGGTCACCTTCTCATCTATAGGAGGGAACACATAATTTTTGATGGTGGTATCCATGAAGACCGCGCTATCCAAGATCAAAACGTTCTTGTCCTCCTGATAGATATCTGCCAGCTTCTGATAAAGCACCCCTCCCACGAATTCACGATCACGGAGCGTAAATGGGATTACCACGCTGGCAAACGAGATCGAGTTTTCATCATACTTCAGTTGATCGCTCAGGTTATATTTGAAGTCGATAGAGTTGAGCTTGGTGTTATATTCTTTTCGGCTCATATAGGAACTGAAGCTCAAGTTCATCTGAGGTTTATCCAGCTGGGTAAGCCCGGCTGGATTCCAGGATGCGGCGGTGGGATCATCGGAGATAGCTAAGAAAGCTCCACCCATAGCTCTGGCTTTAGCTCCCCCACCCAGAAAGTTGTAGTCGGTAAGTTGAAATGGAGAAAGAAAATAATTCTGAATGGTGAAATACTCAGTGGTGTCCGGCTCGATTCCCTCAAATTTATCCTCACCCCAACCAGAGACGGCAATCAACAGAAAAACCAGAATGACCAGACTTGAAAGCTTTGACCTCATTTTTCTTACTCCTCGATTAAGGTTAACTTCCTGCTCTTTTTTTCTCCTCTCATTCCAACGAGAGGTTTGTAAATTATATTGCTTACCTTATCGATTGTCAAGCAGATTTTGCAAGAATGTTGTGTTTTTTTCTCCTAAATAGGGATTAAGGGGATTGAAAAATCTTGACTTCAGATATGATAGGAGGTATAATAAATAGAATTTTTCGGTTAAATAAAAAATTTTCACGGAACGAAGCGAAAAACTTTCGGGTTGCAATGGGTGAAAACGAAAAAGTAAGGAGACTTGAAGATTTTGGGAATGGCTTTATCCATGGGCTTAAGCCTCTCCGGTCATTGGACCTATCACAGGTGGACAGTTTCGAGAAACTCCTGGTTCAGATGTCCGATACCGCCTTTGGGGCAAGAAACTTGGGAGAGGCTTTTGAGGTCTATACCACCATGTTGAAAGATCCCAATTGTTTCATCGTGGGCACCTTTTCTGGAGCCATGACCATGGCAAAGATGGGATTGGTCCTATGTGAGATGATCGATCGAGGCTTTTTGGATGCGGTGGTCTCCACCGGAGCTTTAGTTATGCATGGTTTGGTGGAGGACGTGGGCTCTGCACACTTTAAATATGAGCCAAAATGGACCGACGAAGAACTTTACGAATATGGATATAATAGGGTTTATGACACCATTGAGGTTGAGAAAAATCTGCATAGCACCGGGCTGATTCTGGATAAGATATGGGAGGATATGGATGAACAAACACCCTGCTGTAGCTTTCGACTTTTGGAGAAGGTGGGTGAATATCTCTCCAAAAATGAGAAGGGTCGTGGAATCCTTAAAAGCGCTTGGCAGAAAAAAGTTCCGGTTTACATCCCCGCCTTTACCGACTCTGAGTTGGGTTTGGACTTTGCCATATATAATCGAATAAGGCAAGAACAGGGAAAATCCCCCCTTCGTTTCGATCCTTTTCTCGATCTGGAGGATTATACCAGAAGAATCAGACAGGCAAAGAACACCGGCATCTTTACCATCGGAGGAGGAGTTCCCCGAAACTGGAGTCAGCAGGTGGGACCTTATCTTGAGGCGGTTTATCGCAGATTTGGAGAGGGAAATGAATTAAATCGCTTCAAATACGGTATCAGAATCTGCCCAGAGCCAGTGTACTGGGGGGGACTTTCCGGATGCACTTATAGCGAAGGAGTCTCCTGGGGAAAATTTGTTCCCAAAAAAGAGGGAGGAATGTGGGCGGAGGTGCTTTGTGATGCCACCATCGCCTGGCCCATTTTGATAAAAGCCACCATCGAACGCTTCGAGCGAGAAGGTTTCAAAAGAAGGAGGACTTTACTCCCCCCTGGCTAACTATCCAAATTTTCGTCCTTTAAAAAGTCCAAAAAACGATAAAGATTCAGTTCGATCCGGGTTAAATAGAAAAGCACCATTTTCTGAACTATTAAGAATCTTTAGTTTCAATAAAAAAGAGGTGGGTTTCACCTTGACGTGAACCCACCTCTTTTATGTTTGGGACCCTTTTAGGAGCCAAAGATCTCAGTTTCTTCCTTTTCTTCTTTGAGAAATACTATACCATTATGGTTAATATCCTGCGAGAACTTTGATTAAGGAGGGGCTTAGTAACACAGGTGATATAGTTGTAAGTCAGATCACCGAGTTGTAGATTCTCCATTTATTTCATGTGCTTACAACCGAAGGATCACCCCTGGTTAAAAATCCTACATCCTTCTTGTCCTTTTAG
>JAOZNS010000056.1 GCA_029933635.1 Candidatus Zixiibacteriota bacterium
TTTAAAAAACGTGGAGGGAGTGGAAAGTCTCCATGAATTGCATGTGTGGAGCATTTCTTCAAAAGATTTAGCCCTCTCCTGCCATCTGATGATAAAGGATCAAAGCACCCACTCTGCCCAGAATATACTAAATCAGATCCAATCCCAGCTTAAGAAGAACTTTGGAATCGAACATACCACCATCCAACTTGAGTGTGGGTGCTGTGCCACGCAAAGCACAAAATGTATATTAACCCAAACCCAAAGATAGCTGGGTGATCGCTAACAAACGGTCTTTTAACCGAAAACGTATCAAAAAACGAGAAAGGTAAATGATCTCTGGTAAATTTGGGGAGCGAAAGTCCACCAAAGAAGGAAAAAGAGATTCTGAATCCAAGAGTGCCCAGAACAAGCCCAAAAGAAAGGAGTCCGTTGCTGAGGACGAGGAGCTTTTAAAAATCATTGAGAAAGCAAAGGAGGGAGACGAAAGCGCCTTTCAACAGATAGTGGACAAATACAAGACTCAGGTGGCCAGCATTGCCTACAAGATGGTAGGGGATTACGAGGATGCCAAGGATATTTCCCAAATAGTTTTTGTCAAAACCTATCAGAATCTGGTCAATTTTGATACAAGCAAAAAGCTTTCCACCTGGCTTTATCGAATAACCATCAATGCTTCCATCGATTTTATTCGGAAGCACAAGAAGCACAAACATGAGCTATTAGATAATATCTTCGGCGAACTGAGGGAGAAGAAGCAGGATGTAGAGAAAATTTACCAGCGCAGTCTAATTAAATGGGCCATCAATGACTCTATGGAGGCGCTTAACCCCAGGCAAAAGGCGGTCTTTGTCTTACGTGATTTAGAGGGATTAGACATAAAGGAGGTCTCACAGATAACTGGCATGCCGCAGGCAACCGTGCGGTGGTATTTGCATAGAGCACGATCAAAACTGCGAAGCGAATTGACCAAGCATCATCCTCAAGTCTTAAAAAAGATGGGGATAAAACATGAAGTGTAGAAAGGCTAAAAGGTTGATCCTCAGTTATGCCGAGTTAGATTTGCCCCAAAAGAAGAGGCTGGATGAACATCTGGCCCGTTGCCCTCAATGCTCTTATGAGTTCTCCTTTCACCAAAGTTCCATCAATCTGGTCAAGGAAATCTTCCGCCTGGAGGAATCTGAAGAATTCTGGGAGGGCTATACCATAAACCTTAAAAGGAAGATCCCCTCACCACCTCTATGGACCAGAGCGTGGAAGAAGGTGGAAGGACTGACCAGTCTCTTCAGAACCCCTATCTTAGGCCCGGTTCCAGCTTATGTATTCTCCTTTGCCATAATCTTGCTTCTCAGCTTAAGTCTTTATCCGGGCTTTTTTTCTTCCTCCAAAATGGAGCGATTCAAAAACAATTTGGTGGTTTATGAAGGTGAGTTGCTCTCAGCGGTGGATGATGGGGGTGTGACCATCTACACCATAGGGGGCAGATAGGAGAAGATTGGAAGAGAATGGGGAAGAACTAACTGGTAGATACAGGGAGAAAGATCTTCTAAAATTTGCTAAAGATCAGGCATATGGATCTAAAAGGAAAGTTTGAATCGAGATCCCGCTTGGGAGTGGGGATTCTTCTGGGCATTTCCGGAATTATCATTTTCCTCGGAGGATGCGAGAGAAGCTCACTTCAAGGTCTGGAGGAGGATATAGCCAGGGTGGTGCAGAAGGCCGGTCCTTCGGTGGTATGCATAATGGCTAAGAACGAAAGCTCCGGAGAGGTCAAATTCGGCTCCGGAGTAATTTTGGAAGGGGGATATATCCTCACCACCGAAAGCATTCTTGACAATGTGGATAACATCACCTTTAAACTTCAGGACGGGAGGATAATAAAGGACGAGGAGATCATCGGGATGTTTTGTGACTTTGAGACCAACGTTAGTTTAATTCAGGTGAGCAACCAAGAGCTTAAGCCTGTTCGCATGATGGAAGAAGACCAGATAGATAACGGATGTTTGGGGATCGCCTTGGGCAACACCAATTATTCCAAGGGATTAGATGTTAACTTGGGAACGGTAACTAAGTCTTGGATAGGGGGGGCGGATGCTTATGACGAAAGCCTCTTTATCTGGCACGGTCCTGATGTTCCCTATCATGGAGGAACCCCCATATTCAATCGAAATGGAGAGCTTTTAGGTCTAACCGAGGGGGTGCCCGAAGGGGAGGATGGGGTGGTCTTCATCTTACCGGCCAAAACCTGTATCCGGGTCAGTCAGGTGCTTAAAAGGGAGGGCAAGGTGAAGAGAGGGTGGATAGGGATATTCTGTGAACGTAGTCCAGGTACATGTGAAGGAAGAAAAACTTCGCCCGGAGTTTTGATAACCAAGGTGATTGAAAAAAGCCCGGCCTTCAGAGCGGGATTAAATCCCGGAGATAGAATTGTCAGCTTCAACGGAAGACCGATCAAAAGCTCCACCCAGCTCAGAAGGCTAATCTCCGCAACCGGGGTGGGGTCTCATGTCCTATTAAGTGTCATTCGTCGGAGAGACGGTAAAAGGACTAACGTGGTGATCAGGACGGCTGAACATAACGGACTGGGAATGAGACGGTGTCCTCGCCGATCAATTTGAAGAATCCTTTCCGCCTGAAACTTATCAGATCATTTATTGTATATCCTAATGAAGATAGAACCAAGCAGGGGGATGATTTATAGCAACGAAACCTTGCCAAAAGAGGCATAAAACCTTTAAAACGAGGAGGCAAAGATGGCAATTGATCCTATTTGCCTGATGGAGGTAGATGAGAAAAATGCACCCGCTAAAAGCGTATATAATGGTCAAACTTTTTATTTCTGTGACGAAGCTTGTAAGAAGAAGTTTGAAGAAGATCCAGAAAAATACATAGATGTGGAGGGAAAGGAGGAAAACTAAATTTACAACCAAGCTCATGAGTTAATTTTTTCAATCCTATAAATCGGGGTCGGGATGAAGTTTTTGACTGTAGATTATCCCGACCTCTGAGTATTGGGTTGGATGTTTCTTCGGATAAATAAGGGAAATTGAAAATGTCGGAGCCGAATGCCAGAAAAGGTGGCCGAGCACTTGTTTTGATCTTTGGCGGAATGATAATCGGAGCTTTGGCGGTAGTTTTGTTCTCAGCTTCAGGGCTCTGGAATCCTTTGTCCTCCTCAGAGTCTGCTCCAGATGAAAAAGTTTTATTTAGGTTGGCACCTCAATTGGTGCAGACCTCAACATCCCTTCAGGATGAGATAACCAATTCTCGTAAGAACGCCATCGTTCGAGCGGCTCAAAAGGTGGGACCGTCGGTGGTATCCATCGCTGTGGTTCAGGTTCGGGTAATAAGAGAGCAACATCTTTTCTCCCCGTTCGGAGATGAGTTTTTCGATCAGTTCTGGCAGAGGTTTTTTGGTCCTCGGGAATATAAACAGCGAGTTTACAGCATAGGATCTGGATTCATCATAAACCCGGAAGGATACATTTTAACCAATGCGCATGTGGTAAGAGGGGCGGATCAGCTAAAGGTTACTCTTACCAGCGGAGAGGAGTATGATGGAGAGGTGGTGGGCTCAGATGAGGTCTCCGATCTGGCGGTGGTGAAAATCGATGCCAAGAATCTGCCCTCGGCGATTCTGGGCAACTCCGATGATCTGATCATAGGGGAGTGGGCTATCGCCATTGGCAATCCCTTCGGTTATCTTTTAGACGATCCCAATCCCACCGTGACCGTGGGAGTGATCAGTGCGGTGAATCGGGATATCAAAAAAGAGAGGGGGCAGGTTCAGATCTACAGAAGGATGATTCAAACCGATGCGGCCATAAACCCGGGAAACTCCGGGGGCCCTCTGGTTAACGCCTCCGGGGAGGTGATTGGGATCAACACCTTCATTTTCACCACCAGCCGTGGCTCCGAGGGAATCGGCTTTGCCATACCCATCAATCGAGCCAAAGCGATACTTCCTGATCTGATCAAACACGGACGGGTCGTCCCCGCCTGGATCGGGGCCAAGGTGCAGAAGGTCAATCCCATTCTGGCTCAAACCCTTGATTTGGATAAACCCGAGGGAGTGATCGTATCGGACGTTGAAAAGAACAGTCCGGCCCAAAAGGCTGGGCTTCAAAGAAAGGATGTAATAATCGAAGTGAATGGCCAAAGGATCAGAGATTTAAGTGACTGGGAGGATATGGCCTATCTTGCCAGAGCAAATGAAAGCCTGAAGATCGTTTTTCTAAGAGGGAGCAAAAGGATAAATGTCCGATTGATGCCAAAGCCTTTACCTGTTTGCTCAAGCTCAGGTTCAAAAATCAAACTTGGTATAACTGTGGCTAACATAAGTCCGGAGATCGCCTATCGACTGGGAACCGCTGATAGAAGAGGGGTGGTGATTGTCGATATAGATGAAGGGAGCACCGGTTATGAAGCCGGGCTAAAGGTGTGGGATATAATCCGTGAAATCAATAATCTGCCGGTAGAAGATGTTGAAGATTATGAAAAACAGATGGGCCGGATAAAAACTGAAGATAACTTGATTTTGTTGATCGAAAGGGAAGGTAACCTGTATTTCGTTTCTTTATAACTTTAAAAAAATTTACCGAAGCCGGGGCTAAGATCTTTCCCAGATTTTGTTTCTGTGGAGAAGTCGACACGAAGGAGGGTCTCCCCCTCTGTAAAGATAATTGATCAGATAAACCACATCTCCGACATCTATCATTCCATCTGAGTTGCAATCGCCCCTAATGAACTCGGGTAAGCCCTCCCTTACCAACGAGGGATCGTCATAGAGGTTGTAGTCGAACATGTTCAGGTACTCATAATAATGATCCCATCCATAGTTTTGATTGCAGTAGAATTTAGAATCATACAGAGCATGGCCAACCTTCTCCGGTCCCTCAGGACCGCTAATCAGGTAACGATTGAACTCATAGCAAATTGATTCAGCACCTCCGGGTATCGAGTCCCAATATATTGCGGCCGCTGCGCCTCGCGTGGCACTGAGGACGCCGGCTGAAGAGCCAAATCCTGGCTTGGTCAAAAGATCAATTCCCAGATTTCCTAATGAATTTGGCTCTGGATAGCCCACATTGCATGAAATGGCGAAGACGATCGAGGGATGATCATCATCTAAGTTGGAATAGATGCTGATGAAAGGGTAATGCATAATCTCATTGGGATCATGCGTTTCGGGAACGCCATCTCCATCATCCCAGGTCCATACTATTCGGCTGGCACCGCTTGGCGAGCCGTTGACCAGCCCAATTTACTACTGCATATTGTCCATTGCGCCAGTCATTGGTAAAGGAGATCTCACTCAGCGCAGACCAGTGGAACGCAGAAGGAGCCAACCCTTCTTGTTCGCTGTAATGACTGATCGTCCAGCCATTCATCAGATCCATCTTAATTGCGTCCAAAGTGCGATAGCCATCTATCACTGGCAACCCGCTATGGTCCTGATTGGCATAAGACAGAATGGCACCGGGTTGCAGGGCCTGGCTAGTTCGAGGGCTAAATTGACTATAAATTGCTTGCGAAGAAGGAAGAGCTTTTATAAATATCCCATCAAGGATCATCCTTCGAGGAAGGGAAAGTCAATGATGGCGCTCGATCATGGGGTCTGATCGGCAGGATGTTTTAGCCCATCTTAAGACCCAAAGAGCTAAGGCTAACATCAAACAACCCAACACCTAATGCAAAGACTTCTTTTGCTCAAGCTAAAAACTCTCATGGGTTAAGGCAGCCATCTATAGAGGATCGGATAAAGTAGCCATTCAAGCCCTTTTGACTTCCACTGTTCAAAAATCAAGAGGCTGGTCAAATATTATCAGGAGAAGATAACTGAGAAGGGGTTGCTTTCTTTAAAACAACTCTACTATTTATATCTGCTATGGATTCTGTGGAAAAATTCAGCTTGGTGGAATTTAATGATTCGATAATTCTGTGAGTTAAACAACAGCCCCAAAAAATTTGAGCCTGTTTTTTGAAATTTTGTGAATTTTTTAACAAAGTCTCGAAGCCAGCCGTAACATTAAAATTAAGAGCTTTTTAATCTCATTTAGTGGATATTTTATGCCCAGCATCAGAATCGAAATCAAAGGGATTGTTCAGGGGGTGGGTTTCAGACCTTTTATATATAACTTAGCTCAAAAATGCCATCTTTCCGGTTATGTTCTAAATGATACCCAAGGGGTCGAGATTGAGGCGGAGGGTAAAAAATCTGATTTGGATAAATTCCTTCTCCGGATAAAAGATACCCCTCCTCCTTTATCCCAAATTGAGCGAATAAATGTTAAGAGGATTTCTTCTCGGGGTTACCAGAATTTTGTTATCAGGCAGAGTGAAAAAAAAGAGGGGGAAACCGTTTGGGTCTCTCCGGATTTAGCTACCTGCGACGATTGTCTACGGGAGCTTTTTGATCCCCAAGATCGGAGGTTCGGCTATCCCTTTTTAAACTGCACAAATTGTGGACCCAGATTGACCATCATCCAAGATATTCCCTATGATAGGGAGAAAACCACCATGGCAGTCTTTGAAATGTGCCCAGAGTGTAACCAAGAATACCATAACCCCCAGAATCGAAGATTCCACGCCCAGCCCAATGCCTGCCCGGTTTGCGGACCAAAATTAACTTTGGCGGATAATAAAAATAAGGTGCTGAACACCACCGATCCCATCGATTCCACCATTGAACTTCTCAAAGATGGCTATATAATAGCTATAAAAGGGATCGGCGGCTATCATTTAGCCTGTGACGCTACCAACAAAGGTGCGGTTTCAAATTTGAGAAGAAGAAAGTATCGGGAGGATAAACCCTTTGCCCTGATGGTCAAAGATTTACAGACCATCCAAAGGTTCTGTCATGTGAATCAGTTGGAAAAGAAATTGTTGCACTCGGTCTGTCGTCCCATTTTGCTTTTGAAAAAGAAAAAAGCAAACTTAATTGCCCCGGAGGTAGCTCCTCTCCAAAAAAACTGGGGGGTGATGCTCCCTTACTCTCCTCTGCATCATCTCCTGCTTGCAAGGTCGAACCTGATCTTGGTTATGACCTCGGGGAATCGGTCGGATGAACCCATAGCTTATCAGGATGAAGATGCTTTTCAGGGATTAAGAGATATCGCCGATTATTTTCTAACTCATAATCGAGGAATTTACCGGCGTTGTGATGATTCGGTGACCAGGGTCTGGAATGGTGAGGAGATGATCATAAGAAGAGCCAGAGGATATGTTCCTCAGCCCCTGAAAATGCAATCAACCTTTCGAAAACATATCTTAGCCGCAGGCGCTCAACTTAAGAACACCTTCTGTTTAGCCCGAGATGATCTTGCCTTTTTGAGCACTCATATAGGCGATCTGGAAAACCTCGAGACCTTGGAGTTTTATGAGAAAGAAGTGGAGAGGTTCAAAAAGTTGTGTTCGGTCCAACCTGAAATAGTGGCCCATGACCTGCATCCTGAATACCTTTCCACCAAATATGCTTTATCTTTACCCCATCTCAGAAAAATTCCAGTTCAGCATCATCACGCTCACATCGTTAGCTGTATGGCTGAAAATAAAATCGGTCGGAAAGTGATCGGAGTCGCCTTCGATGGAACCGGGTATGGGGAGGACAAAGCGGTTTGGGGTGGAGAGTTTCTTTTGGCAGATCCGGAAGGATACCAAAGAGTGGCTCATTTCAAATACATCCCTATGCCCGGTGGGGAAATGGCGATAAAAGAACCTTGGAGAATGGCTTTATCCTATGTATATTATTGTTACGGCGATGATTTTCTCAATCTGGATATCGATTTTGTGAGAAGATTGGATTTGAATAAATGTAAAACCATAAAAAAGATGCTGAATCAAAAGATAAACGTTTTTCCTACATCCAGCGCGGGGAGGCTTTTCGATTCTGTTTCAGTGTTATTGAATTGGAGAGAAGAGATCCATTATGAGGGTCAGCCAGCCATCGAACTGGAGACGATGGCAGACCAAAAGATCAAACGAGGATATGACTTTGAAATATCAAGAGAACAAAAGATGCTCATCATCCATCCGGAGTTGTTAATAAAAAGTGTGGTAAGTGATTTATTGAACGGAAAGAAAAAATCGACAATTTCTGCAAAATTTCATAATAGCATTGCCCAAATAATAGCTGAGATCTGTTTTAGATTGAGGAAGGAATATAAATTAAGCGATGTATGCCTTTCAGGTGGTGTTTTTCAGAATGTATTTCTATTGGAAAAGGCACACAAGCTTTTGGTCAAATATAAATTTAAAGTTTACACCCATCACCGGGTTCCTCCCAATGATGGGGGGATCTCCTTGGGACAGGCGGTAATTGCGAATCAGAGGATTTAATATGTGTTTGGGAATTCCGGTAAAGATCATTGAGAAAAAGGGGAAAGAGGGAGTGGCAGAATTTAAGGGGGTTAGAAGAAGAATCAGCTTGGAACTTCTGGATCAGGCTAAGGTGGGAGATTATGTGATCCTGCATGCTGGATTTGCCATTCAGAGATTGGGCAAAAAAGAAGCGTTAAAGACGCTGAAATTATTTGACGAATTGGAAGCGTATGCCGGGGTGTAGTTGCTCGGTTCACCGGGCTAATTGAGTCAAATCTGCCCAATAAAGTGGGCAACTACGTTCCCCATTGATAGGGAACAATTTAATACACGAAAATGAGCAGAAACTTCTTTGATGAGTTTTCTGATTCGAAGAGAGCTCAGATGCTGGCGGAGAGAATAAAAGATACTGCCAGAGGGATCAAGAAAGAGATAACCATAATGGAGGTCTGCGGCACCCACACCGTAGCCTTCTTTAAAGCCGGGATAAAAAGCATTTTGCCAGATAATGTGAGGTTGATTTCCGGACCCGGCTGTCCGGTCTGCGTTACATCCAACGAATATCTGGATAGAGCTATTGCTCTATCGAACTTAGAGGATGTCGTCCTCACCACCTTTGGAGATATGATGAAAGTCCCCGGCACGTTCTCCTCTTTGGAGAAGGAAAAAACCAGAGGGAAAGATATAAGGGTGGTCTATTCCACCTTAGATGCTTTGAAGATCGCCGAAAAGAATCCAGATAAAAAAATAATTTTCTTGGGAGTTGGCTTTGAGACCACCGTTCCCACAGTCGCCTTTGCCCTGAAGGAAGCCAAAAACAAAAAGGTGGCGAACTTTTTTGTCCTCTCTGCTCACAAATTGATCCCGCCAGCCTTGAGATTCTTAGCCCAATCCAAAGATTTAAATGTAGACGGGTTCATCTGTCCGGGACATGTGAGCACCATCATTGGAACCGAACCCTACCAGTTCTTAGCCAAGGAGTTTGATATCCCCTGCGTCATTGCCGGTTTTGAGCCTTTGGATTTGTTCCAGTCCTTATGTATCTTACTGGTTCAAATAAAGAATCAGGAGGCGAGGGTTTATAATCAATACTTTCGGGCGGTGAAAAGGGATGGAAATCGAGTCGCTTTAGATTTGGTCTACTCCGTCTTTGAAAAGGAGGATTCTGCCTGGCGGGGGATTGGTATTATCCCCGACTCGGGGTTAAAGATCAAAGAGATATACAAGGAATTCGACGCCCACCAAAACATGCCCGTAGAGGTGAAAGAAACCCGAGAGCCTGTAGGATGTTTGTGCGGTCTGGTGATTCAGGGGAAGAAGTCCCCTTTGGATTGTGCCTTTTTTGGCAAGGAATGCATCCCCCAATCTCCAGTCGGACCCTGTATGGTCTCATCTGAGGGCTCCTGTCAGGCTTATTTCAAGTATGGACAAGAAAACTTAGTCAGGTGAAGGAATGCCACGAAGGATCGCCGAATACAAATCAGATGAAAAAATCAGCCTCTCCCATGGCGCCGGAGGAAGACTTTCTTTGAATCTGATCACCGGTCTTTTTAAAAAGAACTTCAGGAACAAGATCCTGAATAAATTGGAGGATTCGGCGGTGTTCCGTCTTGACGGACAAAAGGTGGCCTTCACCACCGATTCTTATGTGATCCAGCCTATCTTCTTCCCCGGCGGAGATATTGGAAAATTGGCTGTTTGCGGAACCATAAATGATCTTTGTGTTATGGGCGCAAAGCCCCGGGCGTTGTCATGTTCTTTGATAATCGAGGAAGGATTAGAGCAAAGCGTTTTAGAGAAAATTATTCTATCCATGAAAAAAACTGCTCAAAAAGCAAGGGTCCAAATTGTAACCGGAGATACCAAGGTGGTGGAAAAAGGAGGTGCGGATAAGATTTTCATAAATACATCGGGAATCGGGACCATCTCAAATGAAATCGATTTGGGCAAGGAGAAGATAAGAATTGGGGATAAAATCATAATCAATGGAACCATCGGCGACCATGCCACCGCAGTTTTATCTTCCCGCGAAAGTTTAGAATTTCAAACCAGAGTGAAGAGTGACTGTGCCCCTCTTTCAGATTTGATTGGTTTGATTCTAAAATTCAAAAATAAGATAAAATTTATGCGAGACCCCACCCGTGGGGGCTTAGCATCTGTATTAAATGAGATGGTGTTAGAAAAAAGGTTCGGGATTCTTCTTTTCGAGAACAAGATTCCAATAAAGGATGAGGTCAAAGGACTTTGCGAGCTTCTGGGCTATGATCCATTGTATCTGGCTAACGAAGGAAAGGTGATAATTGTGATCGCACCGCAGGTGGCAGAAAAAGCCCTGAACGTCTTAAGAAAAAATCCAAAAGGCAAAAATGCCGAAATCATTGGAGAGATAACCAACAAATTCAAAGGTCTGGTGGGTTTGAAAACTAAATTTGGTGGAACTAGGTTGATAGATATGCCCGCGGGCGAACAGTTCCCCCGAATCTGTTAGAGGTGATTATGCATGAGATGGTAGTGGCAGAAAATATCATAAAAATCATCGAGCAAAAGCTGGCGGAGTTAGATCAACAAGGAAAGGTAAAAAAGATCAATCTGAAAATCGGGAAGCTTACCTGCGTGGAGCCGGAGGCTTTGAGATTGTCCTTCGAAGTCATCTCCAGAGAAACCTCCTTGGAAAAAGCCTCCCTTTTTATAGAGTCCATTCCCATAACTGGAGGATGCAAAGATTGCGGAAAAGATTTCCGTTTGGAGGAGGTAGACTTTATTTGTCCCTTTTGTGGCTCCTTCAAAGTAGAGATAAAAACCGGTAGAGAACTTTTAATAGAATCATTTGAAATTGAATAAGAGGAGAGAAGATATGAAGATTCAGGTCCTGACCAATGTTTTGAAAGCCAACCAGACCATTGCCTTGGAGAACAGAAGAAGCTTTGAGAAAAACAGAATTTTGGTTTTGAATTTGATGAGTTCCCCTGGTGCCGGAAAGACTTTAATTCTGGAGAGGACCATTGAAAAGTTAAAGGACGATTTCAATTTGGCAGTGATCGAGGGGGACGTAGCAACTACTAACGATGCGGAGAGGCTGGCCAAACACCAGATTCCTGTGGTTCAGATCACCACCGAGTCCTTTGGTGGTGCCTGCCATTTGGATGCCAATATGGTTAAAAAAGCCACAGAAAAGTTAGACTTATCTTGGGTTCAGATTTTGTTTATTGAAAATATAGGCAATCTGATCTGTCCGGCCGAGTTCGTTCTGGGCGAGGACAAAAAAATAATTGTGCTAAGTTTGACCGAGGGTGAAGACAAGCCCTCCAAATATCCACTCGCCTTTAGAATCTCAGATTTATTGTTGATCAACAAAATAGACCTTTTGCCTCATGTGGATACGGATTTGGATGTGTTATTGCAAAACGCTCAGAAAGTCAACTCCCAGCTTTTTCCTATTAAACTCTCCGCCAAAACAGAAGAGGGGTTGGAGAACTGGCTTAATTGGTTGGTGAAAGAATACCAATCCAGGTTCCAAAACAACTCTTCTTAGGATGGATGAGGTGCGTGTTCTTGAAATCAAGTCCGAACCTTATCATTAGCATTTCGTCAATCAATGTGAATGCCAAAAAATAGTTAACCGGATCAAATGAGGGCAGGATAATGACCCAAGAATTGTTCATTCTTCTCACCACCGCCGCCTCCATAGGTTTCATTCATACATTGCTGGGACCGGATCACTATCTGCCTTTTATTGTAATGTCCAAAGCAAGAAGATGGTCTCTACCTAAAACCAGCTGGATAACTGTTCTATGTGGCGTCGGTCATGTGGGAAGCTCTGTTTTATTAGGCATGGTCGGGGTGGCTTTGGGTGTTGCTGTCTCTAAACTGGAGGTGATTGAATCATTTCGTGGAGGGCTTGCCGCCTGGGCTCTTATTCTTTTTGGGCTGGCTTATCTGGTTTGGGGGTTACGCCGAGCTTGGAGGAATCGACCACATGAACACCAGCATCTTCATAAAGATGGAACCATTCACATTCACCCGCATGTTCATATCAAAGAACACGCTCATGTTCATGAGAAGAAAAACTCGGCAAATCTAACCCCTTGGATCCTCTTCACCATTTTTGTTTTAGGTCCTTGTGAGCCATTGATCCCCATATTGATGTACCCCGCCGCAAAGAACAGCTTTGGGAGTATAGTGTTAGTAAGTGTGGTCTTTGGTGGGGTGACAATTATGACCATGCTGAGCATCGTCTTACTCTCAACCTTAGGCGTAAATTTTATTCCTGCGACACGATTAGAACGATATGCCCATGCTTTAGCCGGCGGCACAATATTCTCTTGTGGAATGGCAATGCAGTTTCTTGGATTGTGATATGGGGCAGGGTCCAGCGTGGGGTTGTGGCCGAGCTTTTTGAGTTAAAAGAGGGGAGGGTGGCTATAAATTGCTTGGGAGGAGAGGAAAGTCAATGATGGTGCTCGGTCATAAGGTCTGATCGACAGGATGCTTTGGAT
>JAOZNS010000261.1 GCA_029933635.1 Candidatus Zixiibacteriota bacterium
TCAGCCATTGCCTTTTGTAGCGATGGTCAAAACAAACGATGGCATCCCAGTCGAAACTATAAAATAAGGGATTGGTGGGTGGCTTTCTCTCATGGACCACATAAACCGTTTTAGCCTTTTGCTTAATCTGAGGGAATATCTTTTTCAGTGGCTCAAGCGGTGCCCACTCAATTCTCTGGACGATCAAGATTTCATAATCGGCATCCAAGATGGGTTGAGGACGAAAGAAAGTCCTGGCGTGATCGCCCTCATCGCTGAAGCATCTTATCACATACTTTTCATCTTCCTTTACCGGTCTTATGTTATTGGGAGCAAATACTGAAAGATCGTGTCCGGCTCTCACCCACTCTCTGCCAACCAGCTCGGCGTGAAGCGATACGCCACAGGCGGTATTCCATCGGGAAAGCATGGCTAATTTCATGGGATTCTTCCTCTTCGTTGGTATAATTCTAAATGTTTCTTTGCCACAGCCTGCCAAGAAGTTTTCTGTCTGAACTCTTCTGTTCTCCTCAGAACGTAGGTTTCAAATTCCGGGTCCTCAAATAGGCGAAGGACCAGCTTGGCAATTCCTGATGAGTTATAAGGAAGGATAAGCAACTCATCACAAACGTTCTTAAGCTCCTCAAATTTCGGTATTCTGGAGGCGATGACCGGCTTTTTTGCTCCTAAGGCCAGATGGAACGAGCCGGATGCAGATCGGTCCTCCTCGTAATATGGAAATAGAACGGCATCAGATGCTCCGAACAAATAAGGCACATCCTCGTTCGGAAAAAATCTGTTGGGGAAAATGATATTTTTTTCAAGCTTCAGTTCTTTAATTTTTTTCTTCACCGCTTCTATGTAGTCTTTTTCCTGCTTCGAAGCAGTTGGCGCCAGCCCTCCGGCTACAAATAGATATACCTCTGGCATCCTTTCCAATATCTGACCAAGAGCTTGGACCACTACATGCATACATTTGTGTCTCTTAACAAATCCGAACATGAGAAGTATCTTTCCTTCTGACGGCAATCCGAACCTTTCTCTGGACTTTTGCTTTTGAGCCTGGCTGAGCTCGGTTCCATGAGGAATCAGGTAAATCTTCTGTGGGGGGATTCCCAACCTGTTTAGTATTCTCTCCTGGGACTCAAGATGAACGATCACCTTATCAGCAAGTTTAGCAATCTTTTTGGTAAAGTTCTCATCGACGGCTCCCCTCTCAGAGAACTGGCTTGGTCTCACACAATGGGCGGTTATTATCTTTTTGACCGAGGCATTCAATTTTGCAAGAACCGAGGGTAATCTCTCATCGAATTTATAAATGCTGTATTCGTGTTGGATATGCACTATATCCACATCCTTCGTATGTTGTAGAATTGCCTTGACATAATCTTCGTTTCTATCCCAACAGGGGAGGACCTCAAATCTCTTTTGTTTAATGGGAGATGCTCCCTGTTCAGCAATTACCCTGATCTCTGTCTCTGGATCCACCTGTTGAAGTCCTTGGATAAGGTAATTGGTGTAGGTGGCTATACCGCACCTCTGGGGAAGATAGGTGGATACGTAAGCGATCTTCATGATTTGGGATTCCTTTCTTATGGTATCAACATTTGGTTTTCTTTCCTTAAAGGAGCTGCTGATGTAGCAAGCCCTTTTGAGACATTTAAGATTCCTTCAAAGCTTTAATCGTCCTGCAATAGTTTTTGCTTTTAAAGACAGCATCCCCGGCCACCAGGATGTTTGCCCCCGCCTTCTTCACCAGCTTGGCTATCTGGGGATTTATTCCCCCATCAACCTCTATTTTCGTTTTTAATTTATGCCGTTGAATGAACCTTTTTGCCTCTTCGATCTTGGATAGAACCGAGGGGATGAACTTTTGTCCCCCAAACCCTGGATTAACCGTCATCAACAAAAGCAGATCCAGCTCTTCCAGAGCTGGTTCGATTAGGCAAAAGGGTGTGGCCGGATTTAATGCACATCCAGCATTGATTTTAAAGCTTTTGATCAAATTTATGGTTCGATGAAGATGCCGACAAGTCTCGTAGCTTACCGTCAGCCAATCCGCTCCACTTTTGACAAATGACTCCACAAAGGAGTCTGGAGCCTCGACCATCAGGTGGACATCTAAGGGGAGCTGGGTACAGCGATTTATGGCCTCGACGATCATGGGTCCAAAGGTGATGTTGGGCACAAAATGTCCATCCATCACATCTAAATGAAGCAGATCCACCTTGCATCTCTCCACTCGTTTTATCTCTCTTTCGATGTTTTTGAAATCAGCGGACAAAAGAGAGGGGGCAACTTTTATCATTTATCACCTCGCTGAATGGTTTAATCTCCTTCACCAAATTCTGAAACCCTTTGTTCATAATAATTTTCAGATACCCGATTTTATTATTCACCTCCAGCTTCTCCTGTGGATCCTGCGAATAACTCTTATGTTTGAGGAGATGGATTTTGTGAAGCCCTTGGTTTAAAGTTTTAAATTTTCAGATTAAGGACCAAAGATCCATAGGTTTGAGTTGTTTGGATCTCTTATTCTGTAGTTGAAACTTCCAGATTGATCTTAGATCCTCTTTCAATTTTTTCACCCGGGTCCAGAGATTGTCTTAGTATGGTGCCGGGAGGAAACTCATCATTTATGCTATATTTCATTTTACCGAGCTCAAGCCCCATCTCCCGTAAAAGTTTTTTGCCTTCCTCCAGATTCATCCCCACAAGATCGGGCATCTTTACGGTATCAGGCTTTGGTCCCAAACTTACCTCCAAGTTTACAAACATTCCGTAAGGGACCGAGGTTCCGGTCGATGGGGTGCTGAAAAGCACCACATCCTTGGGGAAAGAATCAGATGGGGACCAGGTCACCTCTCCCAGTTCCAATCCCTCGTGTGCTAACAAAAGTTCTGCCTGTCTTATGGAAACACCCTTCAGCTTGGGGACCAGCACCGTCTTCCCTCCTTTGCTCACCGTAACCTTTATGATCCTGCCTTCCCTAACCTTAGTATTCGGGGGAGGGATTTGCGAAAGGACGGTTCCGGGAGGCTTGGTAGCGTCATGCACTTCTGCCATCACCCGAAGGTTCAGCCCTTTCTTTTGAGAGATGGCTTTCGCCTCCCTTAGGCTTAACTCGGTGAGGTCTGGAACCACAGCCAACTCTCCCCAGTGGACCAAAATCGGCATGATCACCCGATCAAGTAACAGCAACAGAAGAAAAAGAAAGATAAGGGTCCCTGCCAGCAGAGAAGGGTATTTGATAAACTTCTTCGACCAAATGAGCCTCAACACCCTTTTCAGCTTCTTCGGTTCTGATTTACCCATTGATATCCTTTTAACTTTGGGCAGCGTATCGAAATTTTGTTGCTAATTTTGGTTTTGGGTTACTTTAAGTTCTTGTT
>JAOZNS010000057.1 GCA_029933635.1 Candidatus Zixiibacteriota bacterium
GAGCGCCGGTCTCCAAAACCGGATGTTGGGGGTTCGAGTCCCTCCAGACCTGCTTTTAAAGGATATTTTTTACCATGTTTGAAAAGATAAAGCAATTCTTAAAAGAGGTGAGATTTGAACTTACCAAAGTTACTTGGACCACCAGGGAGGAACTGATTTATTCCACCATCATCGTGATAGTAGTCTCCTTAGTTTTAGGCATCTTCATTGGTGTGGTTGATATGATCTTTTCCAATTTGACCAGCATGCTTCTGGGGTGAAGAAAAACATCAGTCATTTGCCCTTTCCGGGGGAGGTTTGATAAAGGCAGATGGAGAAAAAATGGTATGTGGCTCATACCTATTCAGGTCATGAGCAGAAGGCTAAAAGATACTTGGAGAATGCCATCATCACCCAAGGTTTGGAGGAAAAGATGGGGAGGGTGGTGGTTCCAACCGAGACGGTGGTGGAGATGAAGCAGGGGAAAAGGTCCTCCACGGTTAAGAAGTTCCTTCCCAGTTACATTTTGGTGGAGATGGTTTTGACCAAGGAGACTCAGCATCTGGTGATCAGCACCCCGGGGGTTACCAGTTTCGTGGGGGCAGGAGGAAAGCCTGTAGCCTTGAAACCTGACGAGGTGGAAAGAATCCTAAAGCAGATTGAGCGGGGTCGAACCAGAGATTATGAAGAGATTCCTTTCAAGGCTGGAGATCAGGTGAAGGTGATCGATGGACCTTTCACCGATTTTTCCGGATTTGTCAGCGAGGTGGATCAAGAGCGAAAGAAGCTGAAGGTGATGGTGAGCATATTTGGGCGACCCACCCCGGTGGAATTGGATTTCCTTCAGGTGCAGACCATTTAGCCTATCTTTCAACCGAGGTTTGAATTTCGAATGGTGAACAAAAAGATTTATCCTTAAAGAGATTGCCATAAATGATTAAGAGGAAAGCTCAAATTGCCGGAAAGAGTAAATTTGTATGAACAGAAAATTGCCACCTAAATCTTAAAGAATAAAACCTGAAGATATTGCGACGATCTTTTTTTGAGAGCACATCATTTTTGGAATAATTGGAGGGTAGGTTAAAAAACAGAAAAAGGAGACTAAAGCAAAGTGGCTAAGAAGGTAATAGGTAATGTTAAGCTTCAGATTCCGGCAGGAAATGCTACCCCGGCTCCGCCGGTGGGTCCTGCTTTAGGTCAGTTTGGAATAAACATGATGGACTTCTGCAAACAATTCAATGCCAGGACCCAGAACCAGTCCGGTCTGATCATTCCGGTGGTGATCACCATTTATGCGGACAAATCATTTTCTTTCATCACCAAAACTCCACCCGCCTCCGTTCTTCTCAAGAAGGCGGCCGGAGTGGAGAAAGGTTCCGGGGAGCCCAATCGAACCAAGGTGGGTCAGGTTACTCGGTCGCAGGTCAAAGAGATCGCCCAGATGAAGATGAAGGATTTGAACGCCTCCAGCCTAGAGTCTGCCATGAAGCTGATCGAAGGGACTGCAAGAAGCATGGGCATCCAGGTTACGGATTGATACATTTAAAAAAAGCAGGAACTTGAATCATGAAAAGAGGAAAAAACTATAAACAGGCCAAGGAGAAGGTGAAAGGTGGAAGGTCATACAAACTGGAGGAAGCTTTAAAGAAGCTAAAAGAGTGTGCTTACGCCAAGTTCGATGAAACGGTGGAGATGGCGGTAAGATTGGGTGTGGATCCAAAACACGCTGATCAGGTGGTTAGGGGAACCACCCTTCTGCCTCACGGGACCGGAAAGAAGGTGAAGGTGTTGGTTCTCACTAAGGGAGAAAAGGAGAAGGAGGCTACGGAGGCAGGAGCAGATTTTGTAGGGCTGGAGGAATACATCGAGAAAATCAGCCAGGGTTGGCTGGATGTGGATGTGGTGGTGGCCACCCCAGACGTGATGGGTCAGGTGGGGAGATTGGGCAAGATATTGGGTCCAAAAAGAATGATGCCCAATCCCAAGTCTGGAACGGTGACCTTCGACGTGGCTAAGGCGGTGAAGGAGCTCAAGGCGGGCAAGATCGAATTTCGGGTGGATAAGGGAGGAAACATCGCTGTCCCCATCGGCAAGCTCTCCTTCACCGAGGAACAACTTTCCGACAACGCCAAAGCTTTTTTGGACGTGATAATTCGGGCAAAACCCGCCACCGCCAAGGGGACTTATTTAAAGGGTGCATCCATCTCCTCCACCATGGGTCCAGGAATAAAGCTGGATACCGGGTCAATTCTGTCCATGCTCAAACAATAGATCATCTGTTTAAAAATTTGGTAGCGTAACGTTTTTATGTTGTTTTTTTGGAAACATTTAATCAATTCCAGTTTTTTGTAGACGTCAAAGTTCTCGAAAGACAAGGGCTGGGAATACCAGCGCTCCTTGTCAAAAGCAAATTCTTAACCTCTTTAGCTTGTGCTACAACCCAATTCTGTTCCTTATGAAGCCAAACAACTTATTAATCAATAACTTAAAGAAACCTAAAAACGAAATTAGCAACAAAATTTCGATACGCTACCAAAAATTTTAAATCTGTTCGCGTCGCACAAAATATAAGCTCAAGCAAGAACAAGCAGGTAAAAATAGCAGAGTTTAAAGGAATTGGTCATGTTGAAAGCGGAAAAAGAAAAAACCGTAAATGAGCTGAGGAAGAAGTTAATCTCAGCCAAAAGCCTTTTTCTGACAGACTTCAGAGGACTGAACGTGGAGGAGATGACCAAGCTGAGAAAGGAGTTGAAAAAGGGAGGGGCAGAATATAAGGTCTCCAAAAACACTTTGATCCGCATGGCGGCTCAGCAGAGTGGATTTGAAGGGGTCTTGGATCATCTTAGAGGTCCCACCGGTCTGGTCTTCTCCTATGACGATCCGATCAGTCCGGCAAAGATCTTGTATGAGGTTCAAAAAAGGGTTGAAAAGCCAAAGATAAAACTCATCTGGATAGAAGGAAGACTGTTGGATGAGAGTCATCTCAAGAGATTGGCTTTGCTCCCTTCCAGGCAGGTCCTCCTGGCTCAAATTATAACCGGCTTGAACTCTCCCGTGGCTAACCTTGTGGGAACGCTTCAGGCACTGCTGAGAGATTTTGTGGGGGTGATCGATGCTATAAGGGAGCAAAAGTTAAGTTAGATGGAGATGGTGGGAAAGCCCGGGCAAAATTGTTTGACTTCTTAACCTGAAGGTGAAGATAAATCGAACATCCTAGTTGTTAGATAGATTGAGCAGCAAGAATCAGATCAGTTGTTTTTCACGTTTGTCCATCCAGATGATGCTTCTAAACGGGCTTTGGCTTCGTTTCATCTGGAAGATCGAAAAAGTTAAGGAAAGGTTAAATCCATAATCTATGGAGGTTGAAAAATCATGACCGCAGGTTCAGAGAAATCCACCAAGAAGGCAAGTGCCAAGAAGGCGGGAAGTTCCTCCAAGGAGGAGCAGACCGCTGAATCTGTCAGCAATGTGGATCAGGTGATTGGAATGATCGAAAAGATGAGCGTCTTGGAGCTGGCAGAGCTCTCGAAGGGGCTTCAGGACAAATTTGGGGTATCCCCGGCTGTGCCGGTGGCTCAGGTGGCGGCTCCGGCGGGAGCAGGTGAAGCGGCAGCTCCAGCAGAGGAGAAGACCGAATTCTCCGTGGTACTTTCCGCCGTGGGGGATAAAAAGATTCAAGTGATCAAGGTGGTAAGAGAGCTGACTGGATTGGGTTTGAAGGAGGCAAAGGATCTGGTGGATGGAGCACCCAAGCCGGTTAAAGAAGGTGTTTCCAAAGAGGAGGCTGAGAAGATCAAGGCTAAGCTCACCGAGGTAGGTGCCACCGTGGAAATTAAGTAAAATACCGGAGGATCTCCCAACTGGGTCCAGCATCACATAAAAAGGATTCATATATAGATAAAATGGCTGGTCCTTTTGAATCAGACGGGCTTAATTTAGTGAAGGTTTTCTATACCATTTATGCTCTTCTGCACGAATATGTAAATCACATCTCCGGTAAACGATTCCATCTTGGTTTAGATTTTTAAGAATCTTATATGAGATCCGACTCCCTGATCGATTATGGATGCAGGGAAACTTGCTTTCTTAACAGCATGGCATTTGTTATCTCCTATTAAAAAAGATGGAGGAGAGTAGAGACTATCAGGGTCGGAATTTGGTGGTGCAAAAAGGATTGTTCGATGAAAAGAGTAGGTGGAAACTAATTTTTAATCCTTAACCCTCGGATTGGAAAGATCAACCTATCTGGTTGATCTTTTTAACCCAAAGGAGCGTGGTTAAATTGGATAAGATTAAAAGGGTGAAGAGGAGATCCTTTTCTAAGCTTAAATCTGACCCAGAGATTCCCAATCTGTTGGAGGTTCAACTCAGGTCCTATGAGGAATTTTTACAAACCGAGGTGGAGCCGGAGAAAAGGGCGGATAAGGGACTGCAGGCGGTCTTTAAAACCATTTTTCCCATAAGTGATGTACGAGAGAATTATTCTTTGGAGTTTGTCAAATACATGCTGGGGACCCCCCGCTACACCGTCCGGGAGTGCTTGGAGAGAAACATGAGCTATGCCGCTCCACTTAAAGCCACCTTAAGGCTGGTGGTGAGGGAAAGCCAGGGAAAGGCCAAGACGGTGAAGGACATAATAGAGCAGGATGTGTTTTTGGGTGAACTTCCCTTGATCACCGATAAGGGAACCTTCATAATCAATGGCGCAGAGAGGGTGGTGGTAAGCCAACTCCATCGTTCTCCCGGGGTCTTCTTTGACGAGGAAACCCATCCCAGCGGGAAAAGGCTTTTCTCTGCTCGCATCATTCCTTACAGAGGCTCTTGGGTGGAATTCACCTTAGATGTTAACGATGTGATGTATGTGAACATCGACAGCCGAAGGAAAATTCCCGCCACCACCTTTTTGCGTGCTTTGGGATATTCAACTGATGAGGAGATTTTGAAGCTGTTTCATCAAACAGAAGATGTGGAGATTTCCTCAAGAAAGCAGACCAAGATACTGGGCAGACTGTGTGCCATAAGCGTGGTAGACAAAGAGACCGGGGAGGTGATCGTCTCGGCGGGAGAGACCCTCCAGGAGACTCATCTTTCTCGATTTAAGGAGTCAGGAATAACCAAGATGAAGTTTTTGGTGTTTGATGCCGAGAAAGATGTCTATGTAATTATTAACACCTTACAGAAGGATTCTACCAAATCCCAAATAGATGCGTTGATGAAGATATACTCCCTGATAAGGCCGGGAGAATCACCTACCGAGGAGGTGGCGGAGGGACTTTTGGATAGACTTTTCTTCACATCCAAAAGGTATGATCTGGGCGAAGTAGGCAGACATATGATAAACCAGAGGCTCAAACTAAACCTTCCTTTGAACCTGACCACCCTGCACAAGCAGGATTTTATAGCCATAATTAAATATCTGGTTGGTCTGAGGAAGGGAGAAGGTTTTGTGGACGACATCGATCATCTGGGCAATCGGCGGGCGCGCACTATTGGTGAGCTTTTGGCAAATCAATTCTCCATTGGGCTTTCTCGGATGGCCCGAACCATCCGGGAGAGGATGAGTTTAAAAGATACCGATACCATGACCCCGCATGATCTGGTGAATGCTCGAACCGTGTCGGCGGTGATAGAGACCTTCTTTGGATCCTCACAGCTTTCCCAATTCATGGATCAAACCAACCCGCTTGCCGAGCTGACCCACAAGAGGCGACTCTCCGCTTTGGGTCCTGGAGGACTGACCCGAGAGAGAGCTGGATTTGAGGTGCGAGATGTGCATCACACCCACTACGGGCGCATGTGTCCTATCGAGACTCCAGAGGGTCCTAACATTGGACTAATCAGCTCTCTTTCCACCTACGCACGGATAAACCAATATGGGTTTCTGGAGACCCCATATCGCAAGGTCCAAAGGGGAAAGGTTACAGAAAAGATTGAATACCTCACCGCAGATCAAGAGGATCGTTTTGTCATAGCCCAAGCTAATGAGCCTTTACACAAGGATGGAAGGTTTGTAAATCAAATGGTCAAGGCTCGACATCGAGGAGAATTTCTGGTTGTGCCGGCAAAGAACATAGATTACATGGACGTTTCCCCCAAGCAGTTGGTGAGCGTGGCGGCGGCGCTGATTCCATTTTTGGGGCATGATGATGCTAACCGTGCACTTATGGGCTCCAACATGCAAAGACAGGCAGTCCCTTTGCTTATGCCTGAGCCCCCACTTATCGGCACGGGCATGGAGAGACGAGCAGCTTTAGATTCAGGAGCTATAGTGGTGGCTAAAAGGAATGGGGTGGTGGAATCTGTAACATCCGAAAGGATAGTCATTCGACCAACCGATTCCACCTCTGAGGTGGACATAGCCGAGGTGGACGAATATGAGCTTTTGAAGTTCAAAAGATCTAACCAGGACACCTGCATAAATCAGAAACCTTTGGTGGATGTAGGAGATAAGGTAAAAAGGGGAGATTGCATCGCCGATGGTGCCGCCACCTGCGCTGGAGAGTTGGCTTTGGGAGCAAACGTGCTGGTGGCTTTCATGCCCTGGCGGGGATACAACTTCGAAGATGCCATCATCGTCTCCGAAAAGTTAGTGGAAGAGGATAAGTTCACCTCCATTCACATCGAGGAGTTCGAACTCCAGGTGCGTGAGACCAAAAGAGGTGCGGAAGAGATCACCCGAGAGATTCCCAACGTTTCCGAGGAAGCTTTGGCCAATTTAGATGAAAGAGGGGTTATCCGGATAGGAGCCGAGGTGGAGGCAGGGGATGTCCTGATAGGCAAGGTTACCCCCAAGGGTGAGACCGAACTTTCGCCAGAGGAAAGGTTGCTTCGGGCCATCTTCGGAGAGAAGGCTGGTGATGTGAAGGATGCTTCTCTTAAAGCTCCACCAGGAATGAAGGGAATAGTGATCGATACCAAGGTCTTCTCCCGTAAGGTGCGAGGAGAGGAGGATAAGAAAGCTGAGAGAAATGAAATTGCCAGACTCAAAAGAGCATTCAGCAAGCAAATGGAGATTTTAAAGGGTCTGCGCGACGAAAAGCTGGCCAAACTGTTGGATGGTCAGATCTCCAACAGCATTCGAAGTGCCAAAGATAACTCCATCATTTTCAGAGCGGGATCTAAGTTCAAGAAGGATTCGATCAAAAAGATAGACTTAGATGAGGTGATAGCAGAGGATGGCTTTACCCAGAATCCTCGGGTCAACAAGAAGGTGGAGGCTCTTTTGTCCAGTTACCAGGATTTGGTGAACCGAAGAAAGGCCCAGTTTGACGTGGATTTGGAGAAGGTAATCCGGGGGGCGGAGCTACCTCCAGGTGTGGTCCAGTTGGCTAAGGTGAGCTTGGCCACCAAAAGGAAGCTTTCCGTGGGCGACAAGATGGCCGGAAGGCATGGTAACAAAGGGGTGGTCTCCAAGATCGTGCCGGTGGAGGATATGCCCTATCTACCAGATGGAACCCCGGTGGAGTTGATCCTGAATCCGTTAGGCGTCCCCTCCCGAATGAACGTGGGGCAGATATTGGAAACCCATCTGGGCTGGGCAGCCAAAAAGGAAGGATACTTCGTCTCCTGTCCAGTGTTTGATGGAGCCAAACTACATGAGATAAAACAGGCTCTCAAGAAGGCCAATCTGCCGGAGTCAGGTAAGATCACCCTATATGATGGCAAGACAGGGGAACCTTTTGATGAGCCCATCACCGTGGGATATATATATATGATGAAGCTTTCCCATCTGGTGGATGACAAGATTCATGCCCGGTCCATAGGACCATACTCGTTGGTCACCCAACAGCCTCTGGGAGGAAAGGCGCAATTTGGTGGACAGAGGTTTGGCGAGATGGAGGTATGGGCCCTGGAGGCATATGGAGCCGCATATACCCTGCAGGAGATGCTTACGGTCAAATCAGACGATGTGACTGGGAGGTCCAGAGTTTATGAGGCCATAGTGAAGGGAGAGAATCCACCGGAACCGGGGATCCCGGAATCGTTTAATGTGCTGGTCAAGGAATTGCAGAGCTTGGGATTGGATGTGGAGCTGGTGGAAAGTTGAAGGCTGGCGGTAGTTATCCCAGAGAGATATAAAGATGGGTAAAAAATCGATTAAAAATGGAGCTTATTCCCATAATCCCCAGGTGGGGAAAGGAGGATGCTGATGGTTGAATTTCAACCAAAAAGCTTTAAACGGCCATCGGACTTCTTTGCCATAAAGATTCAGCTCGCCTCGCCGGAGACCATAAGATCGTGGTCTTATGGAGAAGTTACCAAACCCGAGACGATCAATTACAGATCCTTCAAGCCGGAGAGGGATGGTCTTTTCTGTGAAAGGATATTTGGACCAGTTAAGGATTGGGAATGTTCCTGTGGTAAATACAAAAGGGTTAGATTCAGGGGCATAGTTTGTGATCGGTGTGGGGTGGAGGTGACTCAGTCCAAGGTGCGTCGAGAAAGGATGGGACACATAGAGTTGGCGGTACCGGTATCTCATATCTGGTTTTTTAAATCCATTCCCTCCCGCATCGGTTATCTTCTGGATTTATCTATAAGGGAGCTGGAGAAGATATTGTATTATGAATCCTACATCGTGATAGATCCGGGCAACACCTCCCTTAAGTACAAGGAGATAATCACCGAGGACGAATACACCGAATGGGAAGCCTCCGGCAAACAATTTGTGGCCAAGATGGGGGCGGAGGCGATCTTAGAGCTTCTGAGGCAGGTGGACGTGGAGGAACTTTCCATATCCCTTCGAGCTCAGGTGAAAATCGAGACCTCAGCCCAAAGAAAGAAGGATACTTTAAAAAGGCTCAGGGTGATCGAGGCATTCAGACAGTCTCAAAACAAGCCAGAGTGGATGATCCTAACCGTTCTGCCGGTGATTCCTCCGGACTTGCGACCCCTTGTTCCCTTGGAGGGAGGAAGATTTGCCACTTCAGATCTGAATGATCTTTATCGCCGAGTGATCAACCGCAACAATCGATTGAAAAAGCTGATGGAGATAAAGGCCCCAGAGGTGATCTTGCGTAACGAAAAGAGGATGCTTCAGGAGGCGGTGGATGCCCTTCTGGACAACGGGAGACGATCTCAGTCGGTGCGCGGAGATTCCAAAAGACCTCTTAAGTCACTTTCTGATTTGCTTAAGGGAAAGCAGGGAAGATTCAGACAGAACCTTCTGGGCAAACGAGTGGATTATTCGGGGAGATCGGTGATTGTGGTGGGTCCAGAACTTAAGATCCATCAGTGTGGATTGCCCAAGACCATGGCTCTGGAGCTTTTCAAGCCTTTCATCATTATGAAGCTGGAGGAGAAGGGCTACGTTCAGACGGTCAAGTCGGCAAAGAAGTTGGTGGAAAGGGAGCGTCCGGAGGTGTGGGACATCTTGGAGGAAATCATCCAGGACCATCCCATTCTGTTGAATCGGGCCCCCACCTTGCACAGGTTGGGAATACAGGCTTTCTATCCGGTTTTGGTTGAAGGGAAGGCGATAAAGTTGCATCCTCTGGTATGCGCGGCCTTCAACGCGGACTTCGATGGGGATCAAATGGCGGTGCATGTTCCTCTCTCCTTTGAGGCTCAGCTGGAGGCTAAACTTATTATGCTTTCGGTGAACAATCTACTTTCTCCCTCCAGTGGTAAACCCATAGCCGCTCCCAGCCAGGACATAGTGCTGGGATGTTATTATCTCACCAAAGAGAAGCCTAAGCAGAAGGGCGAGGGAAAGATATTCTCTTCGCCAGATGAGGTGATTTCCGCCTATGATGCCAAACAGGTAGCACTGCATGCCAAGATCAAGGTGCGAATTGAAAACAAAATTGTGGAGACCACAACCGGACGAGTTCTTTTCAATCAGATAGTCCCTCCGGAGCTGGGATATTTTAATCAGCTTGCCACCAAGAGCAAGGTGGCGGATCTGATAGCCCAGGCATATCGAAAATTAGGAGCTTACAGAACCTCCACCTTTTTGGATGATCTGAAAAGGATCGGCTTCGAATATGCAACCTTAGCAGGGGTAACCGTGGGAGTGGATGATATGGTGATTCCGCCGGAGAAGGTGGCTTTGATCCAGAGAGCTCAAAAGGAAGTGGAACGGATATGGAAGCAATATGAGAGAGGTATAATCACAAATGGCGAAAGATACAATAAGGTCATCGATACCTGGACCCGAATCACCTCCGAGGTGGGAGAGGTGATGTTCGAGCGCTTGAAGAATGCTCATGAGGGATTCAATCCCATCTTCATGATGGCTGATTCCGGAGCCAGAGGAAGTCAGGAACAGATAAGACAACTTGCCGGAATGCGAGGATTGATGGCTAAGCCTCAGAAAAGAATCACCGGACAGATTGGAGAGATAATTGAAACTCCCATAACCGCAAATTTCAGAGAGGGATTGGATGTGCTGGAGTATTTCATCTCCACCCATGGGGCTCGAAAAGGTTTGGCTGATACCGCATTGAAGACTGCAGACGCAGGTTACTTAACCAGAAGGCTGGTGGATGTGGCCCAAGATGTGATCATTACCGAAGAGGACTGTGGCACCATCCTGGGTTTGAGCGTCTCAGCCTTGAAGGAAGGAGAGGAGGTAATCGAATCATTATCCGATAGGATATTGGGAAGGGTGGCATTAGAAGATGTATATGATCCGATCACCGGAGATCTTCTAGCCAAGGCTGGGGAGGAGATCGATGAGGAGGCGGCTCAGCGTATCGATGAGAGTGGTATAGATACGGTGCGCATCAGATCCATCCTCACCTGTGAGTCCAGAAGAGGAGTGTGTGCTAAATGTTATGGGCGAAACCTCGCCACCGGGAAGCCGGTAGAGTTAGGGGAGGCGGTGGGAGTGATTGCCGCTCAGAGCATTGGAGAGCCGGGAACCCAGCTTACCCTGCGCACCTTCCATATAGGAGGAACCGCGGCCAGGATCGCCGAGCAGTCCAAGGTAACCGCCAAAAGCGAAGGAAAAATAGTTTACAAAAACATAAAGTTCGTCACCAAGAAAAATGGCGATATGGTCACTCTGGGACGGGAGGGGGAGATGCATCTTTTGGATGAAAAGGGAAGGGTGAGAGCTAAGTATAATGTCCCCTACTCTGCTATACTACGGACGCAGAATGATCATCCAGTGAAGAGGGATCAGGTTCTCTTCGAATGGGACCCTTATACCCACACCATCCTCTCTGAATGTTCTGGTCAGGTTGAATTTGTAGACATTATTGAGAATGAAAGCTTCCGAGAGGAGCTGGATGAGACCACCGGCTTGAGGCAAAGGGTGATAATAGAGCAGAAGGAAAAGCTTCTGCGTCCTCGTATGCAGATAAAGGATTCGAAGGGTAAGAAGCTTGCCGAATACTCCATACCCACGGGAGCTCACCTTCTGGTTCACGATGGTGATCTGGTGGAGGCGGGTGAATTTTTGGTCAAAATTCCTCGGGATATCTCCAAGACCAGAGATATAACCGGTGGACTCCCCCGGGTGGCAGAACTGTTTGAAGCGCGCAAACCCAAGGATCCAGCTGTGGTCTCTGAGATCGATGGGCAGGTGGAGTTTGGAAAGATCATCCGTGGCGCCACTCAGATTCTGGTTAAGGGATTTGGGGGTGAGGTGAGAGAGTATCTGATACCTCACGGAAAACATTTGAGGGTGCATGACGGGGATCAGGTCAAGGCAGGTCAGAGATTGTGTGAAGGTCCCATCGATCCTCACGACATCTTGAGAATTAAAGGGGTAAATGCGGTGCAGGAGTATCTGGAAAATGAAATCCAGGAGGTTTATCGACTTCAGGGAGTGAAGATAAATGATAAACATATTGAGGTGATAGTCCGGCAGATGTTACAGAAGGTGAAGGTGGAGGAGATAGGAGATACCAATTTCTTAGAAGGGGAGCAGGTGGATAAGCACAGATTTAGAGAAGAAAATGAGAAGGTCATCGCCGAAGGTGGAGAGCCAGCTACATTCCAGCCTCTGCTTTTAGGAATAACCAAAGCTTCCCTTTCCACGGAAAGCTTCATCTCCGCCGCTTCCTTCCAGGAGACCACCCGGGTGCTCACCGAGGCATCCATAAATGGAAAGACCGATTATCTTTTGGGTCTTAAGGAGAACGTGATCATTGGACAGCTCATCCCTGCCGGCACCGGTCTGGAAAAATACCGAAGCATAAGGATCAAAGAAAAGGAAAAACCCAAGGAGGAGGTGAAGATCCTCGAAGAGATGCAGTGAAATCGGGTACCTGAAAGAAATGGATTGCCTGGTTCCATATTTTCGGGACTATGAGTTTTTGGCAGATTGGTTTAGTCTTAGGTGGGAAAAGTTTGTGGGATTTAAAAGGCAAGTAAGAATTTTAAGTGAAAAGATGTTCACTTTGAGCGTGAATGGATCAGGTCCTTAGATAGCCCCGAGGCGTAAACTAGCAATCTGGGCAAGATAACTCGGATCAAAAAAGCAAAGAAAAAATCCTTAAGAAAAGGCTTGACATTCAGGGGAAAACGGATATTTTAAAAGTCTAATTTTGCCGTCAGCAGGCGTGCTGGCTTAAGAAGTGGAGATTAAGTTTGGTTTAATTCGGTCAAGTCGATCATCTCAAGTTCTGGAGTTTTGGAGATCATTAACTGATCAAGCTATAAAGGAGAAGGATTTTGCCCACCATAAATCAGTTGATTAAGAAAGGAAGGAAGCTAGTAAAATCCAAATCATCCACCCCTGCATTACAGGGTTGTCCTCAAAGACAAGGA
>JAOZNS010000058.1 GCA_029933635.1 Candidatus Zixiibacteriota bacterium
TATCGCGGATACGATTCGGCAGGTATGGCGGTGCTGGAGGGTGAAGGGTTGATATACGAGAAATGTGCCGGCAGGATAAGTGCGCTGGAGGCTTTGCTTCGAGATAAGGACTTTTCCACTACCACCGGTATAGCTCACACCAGATGGGCTACTCATGGAGAGCCTACAGACGAAAATGCCCATCCTCATTTAGATTGCACAGGAACAATTGCGGTGGTTCACAACGGCATCATAGAGAATTACCGCAGTTTAAGAGAGCTTTTGGTTCAGAAGGGACACAGATTTTCCTCGGATACCGATACTGAAATTTTAGCTCATCTGATAGAGGAATATCATGATGGCGATCTTCTGGAAGCAACCCAGGCAGCGTTGTCTCAGGTGGAGGGGACCTATGGCATTGCGGTGATCTGTAAGGACAATCCCCATCAGATTGTGGCAGCCCGTCAGGGAAGTCCACTGGTGATCGGCACGGGAAGGGGTGAAAATTTTGTGGCATCAGATGTGGCGGCCATCCTGAGACATACCAATCGAGTGGTTTATCTTGAGGATCGGGAGGTGGCGTTAGTGGATCCGGACAGTTTTGTCATCTCCACTGTGGACAAAACCGAGGTCACGCCTCAGATTCAGGAGATCTCCTGGACTTTAGATCAGATCGAAAAGGGAGGATTCCCCCATTTCATGCTCAAGGAGATATTTGAACAGCCTACCACCCTACGCAATGCCATTAGAGGACGATTGAACTATGAGGAGGGAACTGCCCGTTTGAATGGGCTGAACTTACAATATGAGGAGTTACACCAGATAGATCGAATCATCATCTCCGCCTGTGGCACTGCTTGGCACGCGGCCTTGGTGGGCGAGTATATGATTGAGGATGCCGCCTTGGTTCCTGTAGAGGTCGAATACGCTTCCGAGTTTCGCTATAGAAGCCCCATCATCAATCAAGGAACCATCGTCTTCGTGATAAGCCAATCCGGTGAGACCGCTGACACCCTGGCGGCACTACGGGAGGCTAAGAGGAAGGGGGCGACCGTTCTGGGAATATGTAACGTGGTGGGAAGCACCATAGCACGGGAGACCGATGGAGGGGTCTATATCCACGCTGGTCCGGAGATCGGAGTTGCCTCCACCAAAGCGTTTACCTCTCAGATGATGGTGCTGGCTTTAATCTCTCTGCTTTTAGCTCGAATGAGAACCATGTCTTTGGAGAGGGGAAGAGAGATAATCGATGCCCTCTACAAAATCCCGGATCAGGTGGAGCAAATTCTTAAAAATAACTCCTATATCAAAAGCATCGCTGAGAAGTATTACCAGAAGAATAATTTTCTGTATTTAGGTAGGGGGTTTAATTTCCCCGTTGCCTTAGAAGGTGCGTTGAAGCTTAAGGAGATCTCCTACATTCATGCCGAAGGCTATCCGGCCGCGGAGATGAAACATGGTCCCATAGCTTTGATAGATCAAAATATGCCGGTGGTGGTGATAGCCCTTAAGGATAAGGTGCATGATAAGGTCTTATCCAACATAGAGGAAATCAAGGCGCGAAAAGGAAAGGTGATCGCCATAGCCACAGAAGGTGATGAGGAGATTGCGGATAAGGTGGATCATGTGACATATATTCCCGAAACTTTAGAACTTCTGACCCCCATCCTTTCGGTGATTCCACTCCAGCTTTTGGCTTACCACATGGCCGTGATGCGTGGGTGCGACGTTGACCAGCCTCGGAACCTGGCAAAAAGTGTAACCGTCGAGTAAGGAAATAAAGTTTGCTCTCCTCAATCGAAGAAATTGTAGTGGCAAAGCTTGCTTTGCGCTAAATACACAGTCCACCAAGCCTGATTGTTACAGCTTTTAACCTTATGAGTGTCTGTGAGGTTGATCAGCCTCGAAATCTGGCTGAAAACGTAACCTCGGAATAGTTCGTGGAAGAATAAAAAATAAGATTTTTGATGGAGAATCCTATGATAGCAAGCATGACCGGATATGGCAGAGCTGAGCTGGTGCAGGAGAACCTGAAGGCTACGGTGGAGATAAGCTCGGTCAATAATCGCTTTTGTGAAATTCAGTTTCGTCTGCCCAAAAATCTTTCTCCCTTGGAATCCAAGTTGAAGGAGGTAATTCTTTCCACCATCAGCCGGGGGAAGATCATCTACAGCCTGAACTGGGAGGAAACCTCCCCGGTGGCTTTTTATGCCAAATTGAATACGGAGGCGGCCGACGTTTACTACAACATTATGAAAGAATTAAAACAACGCTTTGGGCTCTCCGGGGAGATCCGGATGGATCATTTCTTTAGCTTGCCCGATCTGGTTAAGGTAGAAAAAGAGGAACCCGACTTGAACAAAGCTTGGAAGATCGTGTATAAAATTACTTCTCAGGCTCTGGACCAGTTCAACCAGATGCGCAAAGCGGAAGGAGCAAAGCTGGCGGAGGATCTATCCGACAGGATCGCCAAGCTGGAGAAGACCATCACCGAAATCGAGGGGTGGGCTCCGAGAAGCGTTGATAACTACAGGAAAAAGCTCAAAAGCAGGATAAAAGAAATTCTCGATGATTCGGTGGCAGTCGACCAGCATCGTATTGAGCTGGAGGTGGCGTTGATGGCTGAGAAATGCGACGTGACCGAAGAGTGCGTCCGGTTCAAAAGCCACAACCAGCAGTTTCTCTCCGCTTTGAAGGAAGATGTGCCGGTGGGGAAAAGATTGACCTTTCTGCTTCAAGAGATGAACCGGGAAGCCAACACCATCGGAGCCAAGGCGGCAGAGGCCCCGATATCACAAAAGGTGATTTTGTTAAAAGAGGAGATAGAGAAGATAAGGGAACAGGTACAGAATATCGAGTAGCGTTATCATCTGTGTTGGTAGGGACTAAGATATTCATGCCGAACATACGTGCCATGAAGGTAGTGTATTGATTGGGGCTGTTGCCGAACTTTTGAGTTAAAAGAGGGGAAGGTGGCTATAAATTGCTTGGGTGGTGGGATAAGATCTCATATAAAACAACCCGTCAAAGACTGACTTTATTTGGAGGGGGAAAGTCAATGAGGGACAAAAGTTTATCAGGAGAAGATGTGGTATAATTTTTCCCTGAACAAATAAGATTATCCTCAAACAACGGAAGGTTTAACTGTGCAGAACATTAAAAGGCTGGTCAGATATTATCAAGGACAAGATAACGGTAAACTTCATCATACGGTTTTTTTTAAGAGGAGAAATTGACCGCCAACCGGAAGAGGGAATTCCCTTTTGAACTTTTAGTTTTGAGAGATCGATATAAAAAAATCCCCCAGGATGGGGGATTTTTTGTTTATGTGAAATGCCCCTTATTTTTAAGTTTCATTTTCCTTTGTCTTTGATTGCTGAAGATCCACCATCCGCACCTCTCCAGCATATTTCACTATCACCGGCTCCACTATCTTTAAAAGTCGATTGGTCACCTCCTTTATGCGAAGGGCACCGGTTTCTATTTTTTTTAGCTTTTGGATGGTATCGGAGTCTAAATTCTCTGACTTGCTCAAGATTAGCTGAACATAGCCCAGAACCGCCGCCAAGGGATTGTTCACCTCATGGTTGATGGTTACTGCAGTTTCGATGATAGCTTTCAGCCTCTCGGACTTTATCAGATTTTCCTGAATCTCTCCCTCTATCTTCCCCTCCCACAAGGATGATTTGGCAAAGGCTATGCCCAGTTGGTGACTTACCGCTTCAAAAAGCTCCGCCTCTTGGCTTAGGTTTCTGTACCCCTCTGCCAGTCCGGCGATCAGTCCCACTTTATGTCCGTTCATTTTTACTGGAAAGCAAAAGGCGCTGTGTCCCCCCTCGATATCCAGGGTGACATAAATGGAATCCATATGAATTTGTTTTCTTAAAGCTTCCATCACCTGCTGGTCAAAATCGTGAAGAATCTTAAGCTTCTCTATCGCTCCGGAGGCTATCTGATGAGTTACCTTTTTGGTCTTCTCGTTCCATAGGGTTGCAGATGCACACTGAAGTTTCAGGATATCTATAAGCCCGCTTACCGCCTCCTGAAGAATCTGATTCATCTCCACCGAGGAGTTGATCTTACCAGCAAGATTTTTCAAAAACAAAAATTTCTTATTTTCTAAGCTCTTTTCCATCTCTTGGATTATCCCCTTTACATTTTAATCCTTTGGACTTCTTCTTTCTTTTCCTTTTTCTGGAAAAAGAAAAGCCAGCCCGATGACAACGAATACAAAAACGACCGTTATCCATACCGCCCAGTTCTGTTCCATCTTTTCCCCTCTTTCATCTTTGGTTCTTAATCAAAAGCATTCTCCAAATATTTGGTTAAGTGAGATGCTTCATCGAAGGGAAAAGCAAAATATATGCCGTAGGTGAAAGCCCTGCTCTTATGGGTGCGATTTGAACTTTTGGGCGGTAAAGTATCACAGTATCCTCAAAAGTGCAACTGTTCCTGAGACTTATTCATCTATCTGACGCCAACAACAAAATATAATCATAAAAATCGAAGGAGAGGTCAAGAAAAATTACTTTATCTTGTGCAATCAGGTTCACATAAATTGCAAAATAAAGGTTCTTAGATTCGAAAATGCAAAGTTAGTTAGTGGTCTTACAAAATCAACAGATCACCGAAATCGGATTTTATCAAAAAAAGCATTTTTGATGAGTTGGCAGATACTGAAGTGTGATCTGCTCGAAGACCCCCTTAACCCATTTAAATACGGCGGGCACAGATCTTCATCCTCGGGCATTAGGTTAGAAGAGAAGAGGCGAAATTTACGATGTTTTATGATCAAAAATTCTGTGTCTTTCTTATTTAGGTTGGTGGGTTTATTGTAAGTTATTGTTTTTGAAGGAGAAAATAGAAAAGCATCAACTCTTGGCGAAAAAGCCCAGCCTAAAAGGGTGTGGTTGAAAATCACTCTTTTTTGCTTTTTCTATCTTTCCCTCACCCTGACCCCCCCCAAGGGAGAGGGAACTAACTGTAGATATATCAACATCGTAGGTTCTAAATCATGAAGGTGCAACTTGAATACGAAAAAACCAAGATTTCTCTTACCGTTTCTTGGTGGGGAAGGATAAAGAAAATTCTGCAGGCTGGAATGATCTACTCTTTTAGCTTAACTATGGTGACGCCGGAGCCGCCCTCATTCCATTCTCCCAATCTTATGTTTTCCACCCGATGATGGTGCGACAAAAATTCACTGATCTTTTTGCGCAGGGCTCCGGTTCCTTTGCCGTGAATAACCGTGACTGTGGAAAGTCCAGCCAGATAGGCGTCATCCAAATATTTATCCACGATTTCAAAGGCTTCCTCCGCCATGAGCCCCCTTAGATCAATCTCCGGTGAAACTTGGGGAACTGGATAGGTAATCTCTAAACCCTTCGACTGCTCAAATCCTACTTTTTCTTCCTCCTCAATTCTGGTCAGCTTCTCCTCCTCCACTTCATACGTTACGCTTCCTACAAGAACCTTGAATTTCTTTGATTGCTCGTCTTTGGATATGACCTCCCCGCGTATCCCCAAGGGCTCGATCCAGACTGAATCGCCCGGCTGGATGATCCCTAACTTCTTGGTCACCTTCTCTTCAAACTTCTTGAGCTCCCGGGTCAGGGAGGTTTTCTTCTCCTCCAAGACCCGATGAGCCTCCTTCACCACTTCTTTTTGAGCTTGGGTTTTTCTTATCTGGGCCACCAATCTTTCCAGCTCCACTCTGGTTGTCTCCACCATCAGCTTTGATTCTCGCAATGCCGTCGTCTTAAGTTCCTTTTCCCGTTCATTTAGATTTTTCAACCTGTCTTGGTAAAGATGCATCAACTCTTCTGTGACCCTTTTCTGCTCCTCCAGAGCCTGCCGATTTTCCCTCACCTTTTTTAAATCCTTCTCCAAAGTTTCCAGAAGCGCCCCTAAGTCCCTTTCTTCGCTTCCCAAAAGTTCTTGAGCCTTCTTTATAGTCTTTTCCGGTAAGCCCAGTCTCTGAGCGATCTGGATGGCATAGCTTGAGCCGGGATAACCCATTATGAATCGATAAGTCGGTTTTAATGTTTCCTTATCGAATTCCATGGAGGCATTTTTTACCCCGGGATATTCTTGAGCCAATATTTTCAGCGCTCCATGATGAGTGGTAACTATGACCCGAGCTTGCTTTTTTATGAGGGCATCCAGTATAGCTTCGCCCAAGGCAGCTCCCTCTTTGGGATCGGTTCCCCCTCCAAGCTCGTCCAAAAGAATCAAACTTTCAGAATCTGCCTTCTTTACCGCCTCCGTGATGTGAAGCATATGAGAGGAGAAGGTGGAAAGTGACATTTCGATGGACTGTTCATCTCCGATATCGGCGTGGATCTGCTTAAAAACTGATACCTCGGAGTAGGGCTGGGCCGGTATGTGCAGTCCGGACTGAGCCATCAAGGTGAGAAGACCCACGGTCTTCAAGGCCACAGTCTTTCCTCCAGCATTGGGTCCGGTTATGACCAAAGCAGAATAGTCCTTTCCTAAGGATAGAGAAAGAGGAACCACCTTTTGGTCGTGTCGGGATAAATAGAGCAAGGGATGACGGGCTTGGATCAAATTTATGAATCCCTGTTCGTTCAGCAGGGGAGGATTGCCATCGTAGTCGATGGAAAGCTGAGCCTTAGCATGAATGAAATCTAACTCCTGAAGAACCCGAACAGCGATATCCACATCCTTAAGCTCCTCCCTTATCATGGCGGAGATCTCCAGAAGTATCCTTTCAATCTCAGCCTCTTCCTCCAACGAAAGCTCCCTTAACTGGTTGTTCATCCCCACCACCACCAAAGGTTCCACAAAAAGGGTGGCTCCGCTTTTAGAACGGTCGTGGATTATTCCTCTTTTTGCAAAGAACTCAGACTCATCCATGGGGATAACATATCTGCCATCGCGAATGGTGATTATATCATCCTGACGCGTTCTTTTTGCCTTGCGAGCCCCAAGCATCGACTCCAGCTTATCCAAGATCCGATTGCGCAAAGTCTTTTTTTGATGCCGGATATCAGAGAGTCTTCCTGAAGCTGAATCTTTTATATTTCCGGATGGGTCCACCACCGAGTGAATGGTCGAAAGTATCCGATCGAAGCTTCTCAACTCAGAGATCAGCTCGCAGATTAGAGGATATTGGTCCCTTTTGTTTTTGAAGAATCTGATCATAGACTTGGAAATATCTAAAATCTTGGCGATGCTCAAAAGTTCCCCGGGATCCAGACATGCTCCCTCCCTTTCTGCTTTTTTCAGTGAGTGTCTGACCTCCTTCATGGAGGTAAGAGGGAAACCGCTTTCATATAGAAGTATTTCCTTCAGCTCGGTGGTTTGCCTTATCTCCTTTTCAGCTATCTCCCTATCCTGGGTGGGAAAGATGGAGCTTGCCAGCTCCTTTCCCATTTCAGATAAACAACGCTTAGAGAGCAGTTCCCTTATTCTGTTAAACTCCAGGACCTTCAGCGTATGTTCATTCATCAGAGTTAATTAAGCTTTTTGCCTTATATTGGAAAAGAAAATCCCAACAGAAACGTAGGCCCAGCCAGATTAAATCCTTTTTCCTCTGTTGGGAACGATGTGCTACATTAATATGAGCGAATCAAATCTAAGTGCCGAAATATTCCTCCATGGTGCGAATGACCCGTGATACGGAGGGGCGTTCCGAGGAGAATCCTCCTAAATTTCGGGAGGATTTTCTCGGCTCTGTTCTTAAAGCCTTCCTCATTTTGCCCACCAGGCTGGGACTTTCGGGGTGGAGAAATATGGTTTCATCATAAATCATGGGAACCACTCCCCTCATCCCTGGAGCGAAAAACGAACTGTCAATTTTAGCTACGAAGGACTCTGGAAGAGGGAGAAATATCAACAGAAAAAGCAATACCCCTAACACGATCCATCCCTGAAAGATTCCCATAATTGCCCCTCCCACCTTATCCACATTGCCCAGTGGTTTAAGCGAGGCAAACTTGTAAAAAAGATAACCTAAAAGTTTTATTCCCACGTAGACCATCACGAAGACCACCAAAAACCCCATGAATACCACCATCACCGGGGAGACCTTCATATGGGCAAGGAACTTAGAGGTGATCTGGTCGCTGTAATTGATGGAGAAGATAACCCCGCAAATCAAGCCCAACATTCCCACCAGTCCACTGAAAAGCCCCCTGCGAGAGCCGATGATGATCGCCACCAGAAGAAGACCCATCAACACGAAATCTATCCAGTTCATCCATTCCCTCAGTTTGTGGCCCGCTTTTTGTTCAGCGGGATATGCAGGATATTTAGCATAGCTTACGAAGGTTGTCGGTCAACTTTTGGCTTCCTGTTTTAACCACCACATTGGAGATAAAAAGACAACACGTAACTTTGGGGGTTAATAGGTTACGTGTTGCCATCTGAAAAGCTTTTTATCCTCATTTTGCACCATGCTAAACTGTGCAAAATTCGTTCGTCTGAGGCTACATGATGCGGTTTTCTAAACAAACATTATCATTCAGACTTTGAGATTGATTGAAGGCAAGCAGAGACCATCTGGTTAACCTTTTTCCCGTCGGCCCTTCCTCTAACTTTGGGCATCACCTGCTTCATGACCTTTCCCAGATCGGAAGGTCCTTCAGCTTGAGTCTCTTCTATTGCTTGGTTGATGATTTGAGTTAACTCTTCTTCGGTTAACTGTCTGGGCATATACCTCAGGATCACGTCCAGCTCAGCTTTCTCAAGCGAAACCAGATCGTCCCTTCCTCCCTTTTCAAATTGCTGAATGGAATCTTTTCTTCTTTTAATCGACGAAGAGAGAACCCCCAGAAGCTCATCCTTAGAAAGCTCGGAGCCTTTCTCTATCTCTTTGTATCTGATCTCCGATCTGAGCATACGAAGGGCGTTCAGACTCACCGAGTCTTTTCTTTTTAAAGCTTCCTTTGCATCTTGATCAATCTTTTCCTTGAGAGAGGAGGCATCCCCGGGCTTTGCCTGATTTCCCATGAATCACTGCTCCCATCTTCGTCTATTTTTTCTTCTTGCTTGAGCCTGCTTTCTTTTGCGACGTTCGGATGGCTTTTCGAAGTGTTGATGCTTTTTAATGTCAGCCATGATGCCAGATTTCTCGCATGATTTATTGAATCTGCGCAAGGCTTTCTCGAAAGTCTCATCTTCCCGAACTACCACGTTGGTCATCTCATCTCAAACCCCCTTTCTTCACCATAGATTCATCATCTCCTTTCTAAATTTAGTATACGATACAAAATACCGCTTGTCAAGAGAGATTTATATCTGGTTTGAATTTTTAGAACTCCAGAGACTCCACATCTATAACTAATTGTAAATCAAAAACTTAATTATGTCAACCTGAAAGCCCATGCTTGATCCGAGCGGAACCCCCTCCCCGATGGCAAGGTTAACAGAATGAAGTGATTAAACGTAACCCTCAGAAAATCAATTGATTACGTGAAACGCCTCCAATTCGATCTCCAGAAGTTAAAAGATTTGCGAAATAAAAAAGTAGAAAAGCCGGTGAGGAAAAAGCAGAAATATTTCAATCAAATATCTATGCTCAGCCCATCATAAGCCACCCAGAGTTTTTTAAAGCCCAGCTTTTGGGCATTTTCGATGATTTCCTCTTCTTTTTCCTCCAGCTCTGGGGGGATATGGGTTAGAATCGCGGATTTTACCCGCTTTCTTATCAATAAGGGAATGAGCCTCTTTAGTTTGGGATGAAAACATTCGGTGATCAGAAGATCTGTATCCTGAATTATATCAGTGAGATCATCCGAAGATTCGATATCCCCGGAATAGAGTATCTTTTTGTTAAAGATATCCAGAAGAAAACAGAAGCTTTGCATCTTGTTAGGGAACTTCAATTCATCAATTATTTCCCGATTGCCCAAAAGATGACGATTGGGATATGCCTTGATTTTGATCTCTCCATCTTGGAAAGTAAAGTTGGGTCTCACCGGATGTAGGTTCAGCTTCGGGACGATCTTCTCAGGAAAAAGGTAACAGGTGTTAAGAAAATCTTTCACCCCCGAAACAGCCTCCTCTGGAAGATAGATATCTAAGGGGATTCTTCTCTGCAGAAGATGCATCATCTGAACCAGAAGAAAAAGACCCCCCAGATGATCCACATGAGAGTGAGATATGAAGATTGAATCTATCAGTTCTGGATCGATTTTGTTCCTCAGAAGAGAGGAGCTGGTCCCCTCACCACAATCTAAAAGGAAATTTAATCTCTCCGTCTGAAATAAAACGGAGGAACAGAAACGAGAAGGAGAAGGCATACCAGAAGATGAGCCCAGAACTGTTATTCGACATCTGCACATCGTCTAAGCTTTAGATTCTTTTTAAGCACACAGGAGCAGGGTTGAGCTTTACCTCCTTATAACTTCCTTTGTCGTTTAAAGAATTCCACGGTCTTAGCAATTCCTTCTGGCAGATCATATTTGGGCTTCCATCCAAGGAGTTTTTCTGCCCTGGTACAGTCCAAGACGCTTCTTTTCTGTTCCCCGGGTTTTGGGGGGGCATAAATCTCTTTTTGAGCCGAACCGGTCATTTTTTTCAAAAGCCGAAATATGCAATTTATGTCGGTCTCTATCCCGGTTCCAATGTTAAATATATCGCTTTGTGAATAATTTAAAGCCAGAAGATTTGCTTCCACCACGTCGTCTACGAACACAAAATCTCTGGTTTGCGTTCCATCCCCAAAGATTATGGCTTTCTTCTTTCTCAAAAGTCTTTCGGCGAAGATGGCAACCACCCCGGCTTCTCCGAAAGGGTTCTGTCGGGGACCGTAGACGTTGGCATAGCGCAGGGAGATGAATTGAATTCCATGATTCTGTTGGTAAAACTGAAGATACTTCTCTATGGTTAATTTAGCTACCCCATAGGGGGAAAAGGGGTTGACCGGATGCTCCTCATCGGCTGGAAAATACTTTTGTTCTCCATATATCGCTCCACCGGTAGAGGCAAAGATCACCTTTTTGACCTTATGTTTAACACAGGCATTAAGCAGATTCAGCGTGCCGATGATGTTGGTCTCCGCATCAAAGATGGGGTCCTGTGTCGATTTTCTAACATCAACCTGAGCGGCATGATGGCACAAAACAGCAGGTTTTGTCCTCTCGAAAATTTTATCAATCACCACGCTTTTTATATCCACTTTAAAAAACTTTGCCTTCTTTGGTATGTTTCCCTCTACGCCCGTGGATAGATTATCGATGATCATGACCTGATGACCCTGCTGGAGGAACTTATCTGCTACTTTTGATCCGATGAAACCAGCGCCACCTGTTATCAGAATTCTCATTGACTCTTTCTGTTATAGTTTCATAAAACAACGAAGTGAAAAAAGTATAATTACATCTTTATTTAAAGTCAATAACAAAGGTTGAAATGTCAACGCAAATTAAAAATGCCAGGTTTAATATTCTCTTTACTCCTTGAGAGGAAGGGATTATCCATCCACAAATCATCGACATTATTTTATTGAGATGACATGCCTCTCTCTTTTCTAAAGGAAGAGAAGTAAAAAATCATGTGCTCTTTTCAATAAGTGCCGGAGCCAGAACCTAACTTAAGTTAGGTTCTGGTGTTTTTCGCTATCCTAACGGACTCTATAGAGATGGAGATATGAGGGAGTGATCTTTCCGTGACAACCGAGGGGAAGGTCTGCGAAACATTAGATGCCGAGCTTGACAATTGCGCCACAAAGCAAAAAATCCAAGGAGAATTTTGAAAAAACCTTGACTTTTGTCAGATGATATTGATATTGTAAGAATTATTTATGAGGTAAGATTTGAAAGATGGTTGATGCTATGTCGGTTTCAAGTTAGAAGAAAGACGAGGAGAAAACAGATGGGTTTACTAAGCAAATTATTCCATCATCATCCCCCGAAATCTGCCATGCATCTTAGTCGTAATGCCCCATGTTGGTGTGGAAGTGGCAAGAAATATAAGAAGTGTCATTATGAATCAGACCAGAAATACTTCTCCAGTTTCATTGCCAAAACTTGCAAAACTCGCTCCTGAGGAAGATAAATGAGGTGAGTTTCGCCTCATGAAAAAACTTCTGGTCAATAACTCACAAAGAGCCTACAATAGCCATTCTGTCTTTAACCTATTTAGGAACAAATAATTACACGTAATTAAATTACCCGTATCGATAACTATTTAATTCATTGAGCAAAAGAAGTGTCCCGATGGTAATCAACTTATTATGTTATGGGAATGATATCAAAATCAAAGGGGCAGATCTATTTACAGACATGGATCGTCTGAGTCGACTCGGGGTCTGTGTTCGAGACAGGGAATAGTTCGGGTCGGTTTGAATAAATACAAGGTGCGATCGCTATCGACCAAAATTCGGGCGGACACAGAAACCACTCCCACCGACGCCTTTTAACCTTCTCCTTCTTGCTTTTTGAGAAAAATCTGTCCAAGCCTTGGTGCAATCTATTCACCTATATCCAATTTTTTCTTCAGCTTTAAAGTAACTTTTGACGAATCCCATAACATGGGATGGGCAACCTCTTCATTTGAATCCTGTGGACTTGAGAGTTTAAGCTTACAGGTTTTTGAAAAATATAACCTCTCTCTCTTGGGTGTTGCCTAATTTTTTCTCTCTCAAAAAGTGTATGATTTGTATTTGGTATCTACA
>JAOZNS010000059.1:0-1120 GCA_029933635.1 Candidatus Zixiibacteriota bacterium
GGTTTAGGAAACCACTGCTCTATCCTGACTGAGCTACGGGGGCAAGTTTAAATCAGTTTACAGTTTGAGGCTCACTGTTCATGGTTCCTCTCCCCATCACTATTCCCTTTTACCTCACCCCCCTGTCCTACAAATCTCTGATCTTCCCCCTCTCCACGAATGTGGAGAGGGGGAAAGGTTCTGCTCCAGGCTGATGTTCTTCACCCACCGTTTACCCTCGGTTGGTGAAGAGCACCGGCAAGATCGGACTCTCCGAAAGATTGCCCGACAAAATGTAATCAACCATTTTTTGTCGGGTAGCTCCCCCGCCAAAGGCGGGTTCGCAACCCAACCTACTCATTACTCATATCTTATTAAGGTGAAAAGGTCATAGCCTTTCAGCTTATCCCTGCCATTTAAAAATCCGAGTTCGATCATCACCAGAATTCCTGCCACCTCCCCACCCAACTTCTCTATCAATTTACAGGTGGCCTGGATGGTCCCTCCGGTTGCTAAAAGATCGTCTACGACCAAGACCTTCTGTCCGGGCGTGATCGCATCCTTGTGAATTTCCAAAGTGTCAGTGCCATATTCCAGATCATATTTCTGTTCCACCGTCTGGGCCGGAAGCTTACCGAACTTTCTAATAGGAATGAATCCAACCTTCAGTCGGTTCGCCAAGGCACCACCGAAGATGAACCCGCGCGACTCCACCGCCGCCACCAAATCTATTTTCCTATCCTTACATTTTTCTAAGAATATGTTGATCACCTCATCGAATGCATCTCCTCTTTTTATCAGAGTGGTGATATCCTTAAACACTATCCCTTTCTTGGGATAATCGGGCACATCTCTTATGAGTTCTCTCAGTTTCTGGGGACCTATTGCGCCTTTCTCCATTTCTTCTCCTCTGTTTGCCGGTAACTTTCGGGATACTCTTTTCAGAATTTTATGTCGAAATTTTTATATCTGTTCTCATATTGGCCCCATTCTATTTTCATATCGGTCACATGGGCCGATCTGGATCCAATCCTCAGTTCCTTGATAAAATCGATGATCATCGACTTGTAACCCTCCACCTCCACCTCAACATCTCCATTATACAGATTCCTCACATAACCTTTCAGGTTATATTCCTCTG
>JAOZNS010000059.1:1130-12618 GCA_029933635.1 Candidatus Zixiibacteriota bacterium
ACATCACAAACCAGCGATAACCCACCCCCTGAACCAATCCGGAGATGATCAGATGGGCACTTACCAACCCTTCGGATTTATCATTCATAGTCTTTCCGCAAAGCTTCTGCCTGAATTAATGCGAGATTGACAGCTTCCTCAGCATTTTTTGCCTGGATGATTTTATCTGAGATTTTCCAGGTGGAAAGACCAATAACTGGTTTACCTAATTTAAGTGAAAAGGCGATCTCCGATAAGGTTCCAAATTCTCCTTGGAGGGCGATCACCACATCGGAGTTACGCACCACCAAAAGATTTCTTCCCTCCCCCAGTCCAGTAACAATGGGAAAATCTATGAAAGGATTAGCACGATCTCTGTCAATACCCGGTAGGATTCCGATGGTGATTCCACCCTCTTTTTTCGCTCCTTTGGAGGCAGCCTCCATCACCCCACCTAATCCACCACAAACCAAAACCGCCCCAGCTTTGGCGATCCACCTCCCTACTTGTTCTGCCAGTTTGCACACATGCTCTGAACAATCACCTGCCCCAATTACCCCAATAAAAATTTTGCTTTTTCGCATCTACCATGAACTTGAACCGTGAACCAACCAAATCGGGGCGACTGGATTTGAACCAGCGACTCCTTGGTCCCGAACCAAGTGCTCTAACCAGACTGAGCCACGCCCCGATACCCTCTTGTTCGGAAAATATTTTATGCTCTTTTGGCTGAAAAGTCAACAAAATAATTCTCCATCCTCCACCTTGGACAAATAAAAAACCCTGGTGCCAAAGTGAGCACCAGGGCTTTATCTTCTCTTCCGGTTACATGGTCAGTCCCCCAAATATGGGGGAGGTCTCTTTCTTTTATCTTAGCAGAGTCATCTTCTGGGTCGACTCGAAGTCGCCGGCTTTGATACGATAGAAATATACTCCGCTGGCTACGTCTGAACCTTGCTGGTTTTTTCCATCCCACATGATGGCATGAGATCCTGCGGGAAGAGGCTCGTCCACCAAAGTCTTAACCACTTGACCCAAAATGTTGTAAACTCTGAGGGAGACCCAACAATCCTGAGGCAGGTTAAATTTAATCACCGTCTCCGGATTGAAAGGGTTGGGATAGTTTCCCTTCAACTCGAAACGGATGGGCTGGGCTTGCTCCTGCTCTTGGGTGCCACCCGCATTGATGGGAATGGCAACATCTCCGTCATCTGTTCGTCTTTTGCAGAAGGAGTGACCCGTCTCATCCACCATGTCGAAGTAAAGTTTTCCAGCAGAGAGCGGCCAGGCGGTAAGTTTCAGCTCGGGGTTGCAACGGGTGTTCTGTGAGCTAAAGTAAAGGGTGGCAATAAAACCTTCGCCTGGTGGTAAAACGTCAGCAATGTTTTCGTCCAAAGCGCGGATCATTCCAATCAGCACCTTTTTGTTCTGGTTGTCTATGGTTGGATAAAGCTGAAAGTGCGCCACCCTGCTTCCGGAGAAGTCGATCTTTTCGCACCGAATGTCCGAGCCCACGGAACCGAAGCTTAATGGTATGGAAGCTCCAGCCATCCCCTCGCTGTTTTCCAGATAAAGCTTTACCACCGCGGTGTGGACGCTTTTGGTGGGAACGATCTGATAGCTTACAGGATCATTACAGTCAGCCAGCACGCCCGACCCGACCAACAAGAAAGCCAAAGCCACCAGTCCTGCTAAGATACTCCGGGACATCACCAAGCCTCCTTTCATAAAAGGATTGAAGTTTTTGTTTGCCCTTATCTTCTCTTCTTTTCTCCCCTTCAGCATCCTTGAAACCACCTCCTTTTGACTTCCGAAGAGAGGTTAACGTTTTTTTTCTCCCCATCCATTCCCCTACCACAAAAAGGATTGGAGAATGGTTTTTCTCTTCCTTGTTCAGATGTCTTTTGCGTCACTCGCTGACCTAAATCAACCAACTCAATGAAGAAATAAAAAAGTCAGAAAAAGTTTTTGCTCTATCTGCCGAATCTAATTCTCTTAGGCTAAATTGTCTTCCACCTTCCGATCAACAAACATTTAACAAAGAGCAAGTTGGTTGTCCCTTTCGGCTTTAAGCCAGCCAATGATATATGAAGTTGGCGCCTCCGTGGCATATTCCGGTAGGTCAAACTGGAATGCTGAAACAGTGAGAAATCTACTTCAGGTAAAAGCTTAGGGAACCTATATCCCCTCCTGACGAATGAAAGTGCTCAGTTCAATTACTTTAATTCGTCCCCTTCCTTCTTCTTCATTTGCTCAAAACATTTTTCATCTGTAATACGCAGACTATAGCCAACCCGTTTAATTTAAAACTAAACTTTTGTTTCTCCATGTCAAGAAAAAAATGAAATTTTGGGGAGAGGGGGTGTAAATTATGGGGCTGTTGCTTAACTCTTTTGGCAGGGCTGAGTGTCTGCCCCTATGGTTGTTAAGTTTTTGTCTCCGATAGGGGCGGGAATTCATCCGGCCCAACAATCTGACTTCGGAAACAGCCCCTTATCTTGGGTAAATTTAGAAAATGAGTTGGGGTGTATCTCCTTTGGTTTGAAAGAGAAAGACCGAAATCATGGAGGATATACCTCAGGTAAGGTTGACAAAAGGTCACATTTTTATATATTATTATAAAGGCATAAGCAAATCTATCTTTTGTGAGGTTTTTTCAAAAGGAATAACATACATGTTTCAAAGGAGAGATCATGCGAACCAAAGCTATCTTTCTTCTGTTATTCATTTCTCTGATCACGGTAAGCCAGGTACGTTCAAGGGAGATATATCAGAGATTGAGCTTTTCCTCCGACGATTTAACTTTTGCAACCTCAAATGGATATGATGTTGTGTATCTGAAAGGCTGTGAGGTTACCTGCGATATAGGAAAACCTCAGCTTCCGGTTAAATTGGTTCAGGTGGCTTTGCCTCCCGGCTCGAAGGTGGAGGAGGTGGTGGTGTCCACCGCGAAAGGGAGGTGGTTGTCTGGAAAATATCAACTCTATCCAGCTCAGCCGCCCCAGATCCTTTCTTTCAACCAGCAAACTATTCCCTTCGTCTCACCAGAACGCCAGGTTTACAGCCAGAGCGTAGAATACCCCGGCAAACTGGTGGAATATACTGGTAGCGGATTTCTGGGTGGATACCTGCTGGCTAATATTTTGGTCTACCCGATTCAATATGTTCCTGCAGAGAAGGAGATGAAGCTTTATTCAGATATACAGTTCGTAATCCGCTTCTCCTTGGAAGGAAAAAACACCCTTCCCGTCCGGCAAAGATCCCAGCTGGGCAACCAGGTCTTTCAAACCATACTCAAGCAGGCGGTTTTAAATCCTCATTATGCCAGGCTTAAACTTAAAGCTGAAAGAATTTCAAAATCCTTGCTTCCTCTGGGAGATTATGAGTATCTGATCATCACCGACACCACCTTCGTCTCCGTCTTTGAGCCTTTGGCAGATTGGAAGACTCAAAAGGGTGTGCCAGCGAAGATCGTTACCACCCAGTGGATCTATTCCCATTTTCCTGGATATGATAATGCGGAGAAGATCAGGAATTTCATCAAGGATGCCTACCAGAACTGGGGAACCATATGGGTTCTTTTGGGCGGGGATACAAACGTTGTGCCAGATAGAATAGCTTGGGCCATGGATTGTGAGGCGGGATATTATCCAGACGAAAACGACATAAGATGTGATCTCTATTTCTCCGACTTAGATGGGAGCTGGGATGCTAATGGAAATCACATCTATGGGGAGGTGGAAGACTCCATCGATTTGTATCCCGACGTTTTTGTGGGGCGGGCTTCCTGTAGCAACCTGACTAAGGCGCAAGCTCTGGTGAACAAGCTTTTGACCTATGAGAAAAATCCCCCCACCGACTATACAACTAAGATGCTGCTTTTAGGGGAGATCCTCTGGTCCAACCCCTATACCGACGGAGGGGTGGCTAAGGATTTGATAGATGAAAGATACGTTCCTCCCCAATTTGATCCCGTAACCAAGCTATATGAGTCTTTAGGAAACGAAAGCTGGAGCACAGTAATGGCTGCCATGAATGAGGGGCAAAATATTATCAACCATAACGGACATGCTTTTTATTATATAATGGGGGTGGGAACCGGCTATCTTTATAATTCGGATATGGATGATCTCCACAACGATCCCCGAAACTCCATCCTCTTTTCCATCGGCTGTTGGCCGGCAGCCTTTGATTATGACTGTATAGCAGAGCATTTCATCAATAATCCCGATGGAGGAGGGGTAGCTTTTATCGGTAACTCTCGTTATGGATGGGGATCACCCGGCAACCCGGAGTATGGGTACTCAGATCGATTTGATCAGCAGTTTTTCGCCGCCCTGTTCTCCAGAGATGTATACCACATAGGTGCTGCGGTTGCGGACATGAAGTCCTTCTATGTTCCATTCTCTCAACAGGAGAACGTATATCGCTGGTGCCAGTATCAGGTCAATCTTTTAGGCGACCCAGAGATGCCCATCTGGACCGACAGCCCTCAAGTCCTGTTGGTGAATCATCCCGACACCATCGTTGCGGGCAACAGCCAATTTCCGGTTACCGTCTCCAGTGGCTCCGGCGGAATGGAGCCCGTGCCAGAAGCTTTAGTATGTCTCATGAAAGGAGATGAGGTCTACCAGCGAGGATTGACTGATCAACAGGGACAGGTCCTTTTCGACATCTCACCCTCCACCGCTGGAGAGATGTATGTAACTGTGACCGCCCACAACTTCCTTTATCACACCGACACCGTGATGGTGATCCCCTCCGGAGCCTGCGTGCTTTATCAGGATCACAGTATCGATGATAGTTTTGGTGGGAATGGAGATGGTCTCCCAAATCCTGGAGAAGGTATTGAAATGTCGGTCACTCTTAAGAACTGGGGGAGTGAGCTGGCTTATAATGTGACCGGCATACTTCATTCCACCGGCGATAGCTTCGTGACCCTGACCGACAGCGTGCAGGTTTTCGGGACCATCGGACCCGGGGATACGGCCACAAGCTTTGAATCATATGGTCTTACCATAGATTCAAATTGTCCCAACAACCACGTAATTTATCTCGATCTGGAAATAAATGAGGGCTATGGAATCTCGTGGAGAAGCTTAATCTCGCTTACCGTGGTCAGGCCCGAGCTGGTCTATTACAGCTATCAGGTGGATGACGCCACCGGAGGAAACGGCAATGGCAAACCGGAGCCAGGCGAAACCTTTGATCTTTCGGTTTCGGTGAAAAATCAAGGAGTGGAGGAGGCCCGCGACGTGACCGGTTATCTCTCCAGCACCAGTTCATATATCTATATAGCTGACAGCACCGCCAGCTTTGGTGATATAGGATCCGGACAGATATGGAATGCTGTATTTGATGATGTATACCTTCTTCCCAGCTGTCCATCTACTTATTTCCCATATTTGAGCCTGCGCACCGAAACCAGCGATGGTTATTGTTTTCGGGACAGTTTCATCCTGAAGATCGGGGGAGGGGTATTTGAGGACGACATGGAGTCGGGAGCCGGTCTCTGGACCCATGGGGGCACCGGAGATTTGTGGCATCTTACCACCCATAGAAAGCATTCCGGCGATTGGAGCTGGTATAATGGAATAGAGGGCTCCTGGTATTTCAATAATAACATGGGGTCTTGGCTCAAAAGCTCTCCTTTCGTCTTGGAACCCGAATCATACCTTACCTTCTGGCTGTGGTATGATGTGACCAATTACGGGGTGGATGGGATATATGTGGAGATCGTGAATGCTTTAAGTGGAGAGTCGGATACGCTGGATTTTATCGGAACCGGAGGCGCTTTGGACTCGCTTCTGAATACTGGCAACGATTGGTTGGAATACAGCTACGATCTTTCTTTCATCCCCCCGGGAACAAACGTAAAAGTGAGATTCAGCTTTGTAAGCGACGACGAATATCCATATGACGGAGAGGGTTTTTACATCGATGACGTGAGGGTGGGTCCCAAAACTTCTACCTGGTTGGCTGGAGACGTCAACGGCGATCAGGTGGTGGATGTTTCCGATATCGTGTTCTTGATCAATTATCTTTATAGAGCTGGACCTGCACCCGATCCGCTGGAGAGAGGAGATGTGAATCAGGATGGGGAGGTGAGTCTATCCGATATCGTATACTTGGTGAACTATCTATACCGAGGGGGTCCTCCACCTTTGATTGTCGATTGAGCTTGGATAATCTCAAAACCATGATCCCGTAAGATCTTTTCTTTAAAATAAATCTTCTTCTGATCTGCTAACGAGATCACTTATCCAGAAAAGCATAATCTCAACGAAATGAGATGTCTCAAAAAAAGATGATCTCCAAAGGCTTAGGGAGGCTATTGTTGCAAATTTAATTTTAGTCTTAAAGTTTGCCAAGAGCAAAGACATAGTCCACAAGCCTATTTCCGATCTTATGATGATCCGCCCCCCTGAATAAATGGGAAAGAGCTTCCGCTTATATTCTATATTAGCGTAATAAAAAAGTGGGCATCTTTCATAAACTTCCGCTCTCATACGTAAAATTTTTAAGAAAGTCAAAGGTTAAATTTTGCGGAGTGATGTCTATGGTTAGCCACGTATTGACCAAACTATTCGGCTCCAAACATGAAAGGGACATAAAGAAGATAAGGCCAATGGTCGAAACCATCAACCAGCTCTACCATCAATATAGAGGTCTCTCAGATGCGGAGCTACAGGGGAAGACCGAGGAGTTTAAAAAAAGAATCAAAGACCAAACCAACGAGCTGGAGCAACAACTGGATGTGTTAAGGAGGGATTTCGGCGGCATAAAGACGCATGGGCTTTCCGAACAGGAAAGGGCTGAGGTCCGGTCTCAAAGGGAAGCTCTTTTACAGCAGATGAAGGAGATTAAGAATGAAATTAAAAAAATTGAGCAACAGGTGCTGGATCAGATTCTCCCGGAGGCGTATGCCGTGGTCAAGGAGACCTGCCGAAGGCTTCTGGGCAAAAGATGGGATGTGTGTGGCATCCAGATAGAGTGGGATATGGTCCCTTATGATGTTCAGCTTATCGGCGCGGTTGTTTTGCATCAGGGAAAGATAGCGGAGATGGCCACCGGTGAAGGAAAAACTTTGGTTGCCACCATGCCTCTTTATCTGAATGCTCTCACGGGAAAAGGTTGCCATCTGGTGACGGTCAATGATTATCTGGCCAGAAGAGATAGCGAGTGGATGGGAAAGATTTACCAGTTCTTAGGTCTCTCCGTGGGTTGTATTCAAAACGAGATGGATACCGAACAAAGGAAGGCTCAATACGCCTGCGACATCACTTATGGAACCAACAATGAGTTTGGCTTTGACTACCTGAGGGACAACATGGCGGTTCGAGTTGAAGATAGGGTTCAGCGAGGCCACAATTATGCCATTGTGGACGAGGTGGACTCGGTGCTCATCGATGAAGCCCGGACCCCTCTGATCATATCCGGTCCGGTAAGCTCTAACGTCACCCAAAGCTACATGGAGATGAGACCGCTGGTGGAGGAGCTGTTCCGCAAACAGACCAGCTTGGTAAACAAGCTGGTGGCTGAGGGTGAAAGGTTGTTAAAGGAGGGAAAGGAATACGAGGCGGGAATAAAGCTTCTGACCGCTCAGAGGGGCGCCCCCAAGAACAAAAGATTGATGAAGCTACAAAAGGAACCGGGAGTCAAAAAATTGATCGGTCGGGTGGAACTGGATTTCATGCGAGATAAGAGGCTTCATGAGCTGGATGAGCTTTTGTATTTCTCCATCGATGAAAGGGAAAACACCATCAATCTAAATGAGTTGGGAAGATCTCTGCTTTCACCTGAGGATCAGGCTCTTTTTGTTCTTCCAGACATCACCGAAGGGATCCACCAGATAGACTCAGACGATTCGCTTTCGGATGAGGAGAAGCTGAAAAGGAAAGAAAAGCTTTACAAACTTCACGCCGAGCGCAGTGAGAAGAATCATGCCCTAAGCCAGCTTTTGAAGGCATATTCTCTATTTGAAAAAGATGTGGAGTATGTGGTGCAGGATGGGAAGGTGTTGATCGTGGACGAGTTTACCGGAAGGCTTATGCCGGGAAGAAGATACAGCGATGGATTGCATCAGGCTATAGAGGCAAAGGAAAGGGTAAAGGTCGAAGGGGAAACCCAAACCTTCGCCACCATCACCCTGCAAAATTTCTTCCGGCTTTATGATAAGCTGGCGGGAATGACCGGCACCGCGGTGACCGAAGCACCAGAATTCTGGGAAATCTACAAACTGGATGTGGTAGCCATCCCCACCAACGAACCGGTGAGAAGGATCGACTACGATGATATGGTCTACCGAACCAGACGCGAAAAATATAACGCCATAATCGATGAGATCGTCCGTTATCATGAGGCGGGCAGACCTGTTTTGGTCGGAACGGTATCTGTGGAGGTCTCGGAGACCCTCTCCCGCATGTTAAAAAGGAAAGGAATCCAACACTCGGTTTTGAATGCCAAATATCATCAGAAGGAGGCAGAGATCGTCTCCCGGGCCGGTCAAGCTGGCACGGTCACCATCGCCACCAACATGGCCGGAAGGGGAACAGATATAAAATTGGGACCGGGCGTAGTTAAGCACCCTCGCTGTAGGCTGGTGACTCCAGATCGAAAGGATGGCTGTCCCTTTCTGGAGAAGCTGAATTGTTTACAGGATGTTCCCTGCGGACTGCACATCATAGGGACAGAAAGACATGAAGCCCGAAGGATCGACAGACAACTTAGAGGAAGAAGCGGGAGGCAGGGCGATCCGGGTTCATCACGTTTTTTCCTCTCTTTGGAGGACGATCTGATGCGGCTTTTCGGTTCGGATCGAATCGCCGCGGTGATGGACAAGTTGGGTGTTCAGGAGGGAGAGGTGATCAGACATTCCATGGTGACCAAGGCAATAGAGAGAGCCCAAAAGAGGGTGGAGGCTCAAAACTTTGCCATCCGAAAACACCTCTTGGAATATGATGACGTGATGAACCAGCAAAGGGAGGTTATCTACGATCGCAGGCAGGCGGTTCTGGAAGGGGCAGATTTAAGGGAAGAGGTGATTGACCTGATTAAAAGCGTTATCCAATCCAAGGTCGAAGCTCATACCGATGCGGGAACATATCCTGAGGAGTGGGACTTAACCGGTCTGAGACAGGATCTTTTAAGAACCTTTCTGGTGGACGTCAAGTTCGATCAAAAGACCATCACCAAGGTGAAACAGGAGGATTTAAAAGAGAATCTGTATAAGATGGCTCTTCAGATATATGAACACAAAGAGAAGATGCTGGGTGAGGAGCTGATGCGTCAGCTGGAGAGATATGCTATGCTCCGAACGATAGATGAAAAATGGAAGGAACATCTTTATGATTTAGATCAGCTCAAGACCGGTATTGGGCTGAGAGCCTATGGGCAGAGGGATCCTCTGATAGAGTATAAGAAGGAGGCGTTTAGCCTATTTACCGAGATGCTGAACAAAATTGATGAGGAAGCTCTGGAGCTCATCTTCAAACTGCAGGTTGAAGAGAGGGAAAGGACCAGAAGAAAAGAGCCGGAAAGACAGATAAGAGCAATACATCAATCCACCGTTGGAATGGGTTATGCTGAGACTCAGCCAGCAGAACAGGTGGCACCCGGCAAGCCCAAGCCAGTCAGAAGGGTGGGCAAAAAGATTGGACGAAATGACCCCTGCCCCTGTGGCTCAGGCAAAAAATATAAAAAATGTTGTGGGGCCTAAACACCTGCAGGCTCGGACGTAGGTTGGTTTCCTCTCTATATAGAATCCCCTTCTAATTTTTGTTGGTTCTCTAAGCAGAACAATATCTCCATAGATAGTCTATCAGGTGATCGAGGTGACAGCTCAAAATGGTGATATATTTGTCACCGGCTCCACAATAGATCAAAAGCTTTTTGTCCAAAAGGATCGCACCTGTGGGGAAGATCACCGCTGGCACATCCACAGGATATCGCCTGTCGCCATATAATTCAAAAGGAGCAGAGGGGATGTAAATTGGATGTCTTGTTCGACAGAGCACCTTCCGTGGATCCTCCAGATCCAAAAGAGCAGCACATATGGAGTATCCCCTTTCAATTTTTTGAGACAATCCATATTCTTTGCATATCTGGAGATTTATCTCACCTACCGCATGGTAAATAACCAGCCAGCCTTTATCCGTTTTGATGATTTGAGTGCTGGGACCTATCTTTTCCCTCTCATGAGGATAATCGCCCGCCTCCAAAAGCAGATTCTTTTCCCGCCTTTGATAAATCCCAAGCCAGTCATCTTTATGTTTGGCGGGATAAAGCAACTGATCCATCTTAGCCGGGAGAAGGTCCAGATGGATGTGGGGATGGAACCTGAAAAGCATATAGAGTTTACCATTGATCTCCTCGGGGAAGGGAATGGCGTTACGACCATCGAACTCTCCCACCATTCCATGATAGGCGATATTTTTGAAGTCCTTGGTTGAATAGATGGCTATCCTGTCGGCATCCTTTCCCTTGAAAGGTGGTTTTATCTTGCCACAACCAACCAGAAGATACCTCTGAGGATATTGGATGATCCGTAGGTCCTCTATTCCATATAGGAAATCCTTGTGGTCGGTGCCGTCTCCTTTGATCACAACCTGGCTGAGTCTTTTGAAATGGATTCCGTCCTCGCCGATCAGAGGCCAGACCTCCGATATATAGTTTTCCAGACAGCGTCTTTGTCTGCCCAGATCTTTATCAAAAAATGTGCTTTCCTGATAATTCTTATGACATCTTGGAGTAAGGATCACCTTATCCTGAAAGATCTCAGCTCCAGCATTGAATACCGCCCCAGGCTTTTCTTTCCCATCCTCGATCCAACACAAACCGAGGTCCTCAGGCTTCACTATGGGATTTTTTTCAAAGGAATTTAGCTTAAAGATACGCTCTCCAGATTCAGTCTGAACCACCTCCCCATCACCCAGATCATTGGACAGGCGCAACAACAAATGGTTCATCTTTCCTCCTTAAAAGACAGCAACCGGTTAAATAATTTTATGAATTGGCTGGCGATCACCTCTGGAGAATGTTTGATCACATAATTCTCAGCCGCCCTCAGAGTTTGTTCTACCGCCTTGTGGCCTTCAAATATTTTGGTCAATAACTTTTGAAGATTTTTCTGGCTGGAATACTTTAAAACCTCTTTGTCCAAAAACCAGACAAACTCCGTATCCGAAGTTACCGTGGGGGTTAAGGCTCCCAGGCACATCAAGATGGCGCTCGGCACAACCGCTTCTCCTCTGCGCACCTCTTCTTTCTGTTTGTGTAAAAGATACACGTCAGATGCATGAAGGTAGGTATATATGCGTTCCAATGGTGCAAGTTCATACCTTAAATTGATGAATGGATATTGTTTTAATCTCTGAATGTCTGAGGCGATATACTTAGGTTCGGCTAAAACGAGATAGGTGAAGGGCAATTTTTCATTTAATTTTTGAAGCCAGGGAAGTATGGGAAAGATGTGCAACTCCGGCGCCCAGCCGTAACTGAATATTATCCT
>JAOZNS010000262.1 GCA_029933635.1 Candidatus Zixiibacteriota bacterium
TAACTTCTCCAACGCCAGTCCAGAGATGATTGAGGAAGGGATAAAAAGATTGGGGAAAGTCTTTCGAGAGAACGTTAAAATCCTTAACCTGAAAAAGGAAAAGATCAGGCAAAAGGTCAGTTAGCGAAATTTTTCCTCCAATCGGGAGCTACCTCTTTTTCAGGTAGCTCCTTTTTTATTTTTTTCCATATCCTCCCCCTTAAAAACCTGAAGAAAGACAGGTTCTTTTGACCTGATTCCCTTTTTACAGAATTAACTCATTTTTTCCCATAAGCTTAGGGTAAACAATTAGGATAACATTTATCCTGATTTTTTAATAATTTCCTAAGGGTTCTCTTAAGTGGGAAGGTTAAATTTGATTGGTGAGGGATTAGAGTTGAGCAAAGGTAAGGCGCTTCTCCACACTGGGATTGAGCATCTACCTGTGATTGAGGTGCAAAATCTTCTATGGCTTTACCGATGATAAGCAAGGTCTTTTCCACAGGAGAGGGTGAACGGGTTTTAAGTTAGGTGCTCGCTCGGTGATCAAATGCTTTGCTAAATGAAATGACTTGATCTAAACAGGCTTTCGTTTTTGGAGGAGCCTCTTTAAAGTTGAACTTTATGCTTGACAAAGAGAATGAAAGGGTTATCTTATGTTTTGGAAGGGGAAAGTTTACTTCTTACCAGAGCTTAAAAAATGATGATATTTTTCTTTTTCTACTGAGGATGGTTTACACCAATTAAATTTTACCATTGCATTGTGGGCAGAAGGAATTTTGCCTGAAAGGGCTTCTATATTCTGCCGTTTCGACTTTGCAAATAGCGCCCCAATAAGGTTAAGTAAAGCCAACTTCTCCCGATCTAAAAAAGGAGGTGAAGTTTTTTCTGTTCGGGGGAATAATCTAATCATTTTTTATCTTAAACTAAAACTAACAATTAATGATCACAATCAACTCCGGGGAGGTGATTTCCCATTTATCTTTTTCATTCAGGCCAAACAGCGAATTCAAGTTGAATTCATCATTTGGCGAGGTTTCCTTTTCAACCTTTAAATTCAAGGGGTAGAAGAGATGAACAAAAGATGGATTATCATATTAAGCATTGTGGCAATAAGCCTTATCTGGTCTGGTGCAAATGCCCAGCAGGGCAACTCCGGGCAGTGGCGTGGGTTCATTCAGGGGACGGTGGTTCAGATGCCAACCGGAAAGCCACTCGCTCCCTCACCTGGATTTGGACAGGAAGTTCCTATAATGTATGGTCCTGGAGGAGTAGAGGCACTCTTGAATGCCATTCGTCGGGCGGAAACACCCGAGGGGAAACAGCTTCTTTTAAATTTTCAACCTCAGCAAAATACCATCGATGGCACTCCACCTCCCGCTCCAGCCTTGGGAGCCAACTTTACTGGACCGAGCTGGGGCGGAATATGGACCCCGGGTGATCCGGTTATTGCCGCCGGGAGTACCTATGTTGGGGTAATGATCAATTCACAATGCGACTTTTACACCAAAGCAGGTGTCTGGTCCGGGGGATCAATTTTGAAAGTTTTCTTCGCCCCGGTTTTTGATACCCTAACCTATCGTGATCCCTTTGATCCGAAGATCATCTTCGACCATCACAACAATAAGTGGGTCATGCTGGCTTTGACCTATAATTCTGCCGCACAGCAGTCCAGGTATCTGGTAGCTGTTTCTCAAACTATAAATCCTCTGGGATTCTGGTGGATATGGGCTTTAGATTCCCAGGATCCACTGGAGGCTAACCCTCTATGGGCTGATTATCCGGGCCTGGGCTTTGATGCCGACTCCGGGGTCTACATCACTTCCAACCAATACGCCTTTGGCGGTGGTGGCTTCAACTATGCCAAGATTCGGGCGTTGCGCAAGGGTGCACTTTATACCGGCACTGCTATCTGGTGGGATTATTGGGGCATGATTGACCCGGACGGAGCTACCACCTTCACCATAAAGCCAGCTCACACCTTCGGAAATCCTGGAGTTGAATATCTGGTCGATACCAAATGGAATGGAGGTAATCTGGTGCATCTTTGGAGCCTGCTTCCAGGAGATGCATTTCCTACCAGTCTGGGTTCGGTGACCATTGGTTGGTATTGGCCTCCTCCCACTCCAATGTGCTCGGATTCGGGGTTAAATCTATTTGATTGCCGAACGCAGGACGCTCAATACAGAGACAACCACCTTTATACCTCCTTCCATGAGGAGTGGGACTGGGGCTCTGGCGTCAGAGCTGTGGTTCGATTCCTGAAGTTAGACATCCCTAATATGGTGGCGGCAATCGATGAAAGATATGGACATCCGGATTATCATTACTTCTTCCCCAGTATATATTCTTCCGCCCTTAATAACATCGTGACCATCTTCAATCGCTGTGGCACTGGGGAATTTATAAGTGCACGGTATTCAGCTCGTCTTCTAACCCAGGGTGACGTTGCCAGCAGAGCCAGTCTCTATCTAAAGGCGGGGCAAGCTTGGTATGGTGACTGGGTAAATCCTAACCGCTGGGGAGACTACAGCGGGATTGCCTATGATCCTTTCACTTGGTGCACCATGTGGATCTACAGCATGTATGCCACCAATGCCCCCCAGCCTGCTAACTGGTCTACCTGGATTGGTGAGGTCTTCACCCATCCGGCGGGAGACAGTGTGCGGAATCACTATAAGACCTGGCGGATTGAACCACAACCTTTCTCAGCTACTGTCTTCGTCCAAGACCAGTTTATGCAGGATGACCTTATCCTTGACCAGATAGAGTTTTTCTCTAACCCGGTTAAGAAGATGGTTGAAATCGATACCTTTGAGATCGCAGACAGCCTTGAGCATTTGACCTGGTATCGGGCGCAAGGGAGAGATACTTTGCTTCAGGTGGAGTATGTGAATCAATTTGAATCCACCACGGTGGTGATAGATTCGGTTAAGTATCTGTTGCTGCCTACTGCCAAGGAGTCCTATCCTTTCCCGGAGAGTTTAGACCACTACAAGGCTTACCGGATAAAAGCCCCGGTGGCGTTTGAGGTCATGCCGTTTCTGGAGGATCAGTTTGACCTCGAGTATGGAGAACCTGAGCTCATAGATTCTCTTAAGCCCATATACTTCCTCACTCCAGCCCTGAAGAATATGGAGCCGCCAATGTTTGACTCTATCACCCATTATGTGGCTTATGAGATTTTCCCCAAACGTCTCTTTCCTATAACGGTGACTACCTATGACCAATTCGGGGACCATCTTCTGCAGGTGGATACCAGCAAATTCTTATTGGTGCCGACTATTAAGTTGCGGGCAGAACCACCACCTCCACCCGACACCCTGCGGAATCACTTTAAGA
>JAOZNS010000060.1 GCA_029933635.1 Candidatus Zixiibacteriota bacterium
AAAGGATACCTCATGCCACCTTATTCTTCCACTAAGATTTTTCCAGTCCTATGGATCCTGCGGAAGAATTTAAGACACAACCATGGCAATCTCCAGAAGTGTCTTAAAACAATTATGTTTGAGACAGGTACTCTTTTTTTCCATTTTACTCCCAAATAAAAAGTCAGCAAGCTTCTAACTTGCTGACTTTCAAGGAATGTGGTGAGGGTGGGCGGAATCGAACCGCCGGCCACCTGCTTAAAAGGCAGATGCTCTACCGACTGAGCTACACCCCCAATTCTCTCCCATCCCAAATTCATACGAACAGGCTCATATGAATTATAACTGGGATTCTGGTTGAGCTAAAAATAAAAGGAAATGGTTATTTGTCAAGAATAATCTGAAATCATACTTGAAGCTTTGATAGCCCTGTGCCGCTTGGCTTAAGGCATAGGGAGCTTCTTGGCCTAAACGATGGAAGGGGAATGCTATGATTTGCTCATAATAGGGTATGAACTACCTATCGCAGCTTTGCAATTCCCTATGACGCGACTTATTCAGAAGGAGGGATAGCCGAAGAAATGCTGGCTGAATTATTCCAGTCCCAAGATAGAAAGGAAAAGATCCTTAGTCCTTCATCGACTCTAAGAATTTGCTATTGTTTTTGGTCTTTTTGATCCGATCCAACAGAAATTCCATCGCCTCGACCGAGTTCATCTCATTTAAGAATTTCCTTAAGATCCACACCTTATTGAGGTCCTCTGGTGGGAGCAGAAGCTCCTCTTTTCTGGTGCCGGAGCGATTGATGTCCATGGCGGGGAAGATACGGCGGTCGGAGAGTCTGCGATCAAGCACCATCTCCATGTTGCCGGTTCCTTTGAATTCCTCAAAGATCACCTCATCCATCCGGCTCCCTGTCTCTACCAGAGCTGTAGCGATAATGGTAAGGCTTCCACCCTCTTCAATATTTCTGGCGGCCCCAAAGAACCTTTTGGGCTTCTGCAGCGCATTGGAATCCACTCCTCCGGAGAGTATCTTTCCACTATGAGGCACCACCGCATTATTTGCTCTGGCTAAGCGGGTGATGGAATCCAAAAGTATCACCACGTGCTGTCCATGCTCCACAAGCCTTTTTGCCTTTTCCAGAACCATATCCGCCACCTGCACATGCCGATCCGCTGGCTCGTCAAAGGTGGAGCTGATTACCTCACCTTTGACCGATCTTTTCATGTCGGTAACCTCCTCGGGCCTCTCATCGATCAAAAGCACTATCAGCTTTATATCCGGGTGGTTTGTGGTGATGCTGTTGGCAATCTTCTGGAGAAGCATGGTCTTGCCCGCCTTGGGTGGAGAAACGATCAGACCACGCTGACCTCTGCCGATGGGGGTCATCAGATCCATAATCCGCATGGAAACCTCATCCGGATGGGTCTCCAGCTTTATCTTCTTGTTTGGGTAAAGCGGGGTCAGGTTATCAAACAAGACCTTATGCTTGGCAACTTCGGGATTCTCAAAGTTGACCGCCTCAATCTTAAGTAGGGCAAAATACTTCTCGTTCTCCTTGGGTGGTCTAACCTGTCCGGAGATGGTATCTCCGGTTCGCAGATCGAAACGCTTTATCTGAGAGGGGGAAACATAAATATCATCCGGTCCCGGAAGATAGTTATAGTCGGGGGATCGCAAGAATCCATAACCCTCCTCCAGAATCTCTAAAACTCCCTCCGCAAAGATGAAACCATCCTTCTCAGTTTTGGCTTCCAGAATCTTGAAGATCACCTCCTGCTTTCTTAGCCCAGAAAGACCGGGGATTCCTAGTTCATCCGCCAAATCCAGAAGCTCAGAAACGGTTTTGCTTTTAAGTTCGACGATATCCATATCCTATCACCTTTCTTTTTGGTTAAAAGATTTTCATCCGTTCATATTTGAGAAAATCACACATCCGTAATTTGTTTGAAAAAGATGAAGAAAAACGGTGGCAACTTTTGGGGTTTTTCGTTTTAAACTTCCTGCATCCTCTTGAACGTTACAGAATTCAAAAGCTGAAGGTTCAATCCCACTAAATAATTAGCAAATGCTTTAAATTGAATGTATCGTCCGGCAGGATTCTGAAAAGGCTTAGGTTTCCTAAGGAGACGATGCAATCGTTTAAAAATTAGTTTATTTTTATAACTGTCCTATTTACTATATCGACCTCCTCTTCAAGATTTTAATCTGCTTTCTACATTCTGTTCTGCTGAGAACCGCCTCAAAATCTGTCACACTTTCCTTTATCTTCAAAAGTTTTTTATCCTTTAATTCAAAGAAGAAAGGGGCCCTTTAGATTTAGATTTCCGTTTACTGAAATTCTCCTCTGAAAGTTCTACAAACTTTGCATCTCCCCACAATTTCTCCAGAGCATAAAATTCCCTCACCTGGGGAAGGAATATGTGGACCACCACATCCACATAGTCTAAAAGAATCCATCTGCACGCCTGGTAACCTTCATTGTGCCAGAAGCTTATTCCTTGCTTTTCAAGGTTTTCTATGATCCAATCTGCTATGGCTTTGGCGTGAACCTCTACATTGGCTGAACAGATCACAAAGAAATCACATATAGATGAGAGCTTGCGTAAATCCAAGATCTTCACGTCAAAGGCTTTCTTCTCCAAGGCGAGCCTGCCTGCGAGGTGGGCTAATCTCCGGGGCGTGATCTTCAATAAGTTTTTGTCCTCCTTTATCTATTTTCTCTTAGATCAGGTGAATCATCATACTCCTTCAAACCGGGGCCAAAAAGTCTTCCAGTCCTCTCCTATCACTATGGTTAACCAAATCCCTTGGTAGTTATCCTTCAGTCTTTTGTATATCACGTTTTCCTCTCGAATGCCCAAAGCCTCCGCGGTGAGAAATGCCACCTCAGAGGGTGTTTGCTTTTGGGGATTTCCCAAACGATCCAGAATCAGACTTTCTTTGAATACCGAATCTTTAAGTTCTCCAATCTCCATTATCTGATATACGATGTTATTCACCTTCAATCTCTTCAGCTTTTCTGCCACCTTTTGGGTTACATCCTTATCCATAGATTTTGTGCATCCCTGGCATCCATCCAGAATCTGTATGCGAGCCAAAATCAGGTTTTTGCCCTCTTTTGCCTCCGGTTGGCTTAATCTTTTGTAAAACGAAAAAGCATATATCAGAAGCCAGACAGCCAAAACGATTATTGAAATCTCCAGTAGCTTGGATCCAAGATAAGCCTTCAGTCCAGCTTTCTTCTTTCTCCTTCTGCGGTAGTATCTGTATGTCTTTCTTCTTTTGTTTCTTTTGAACATTCCGCCATAAGAGATGATCTTCAGCTATGGAGGAGAAGAAGCCTTTTGAAATTTTTATTTGATTTAGAAGAACTAAGATTGGGAGAAACCATCATCGGGTTTTAAACTATTGGGGAAATCAAAACCTCACCTCTCATGATCCCACCACAAGCGCTCGCTTCCCGGATAGTAAGGGGGAAAGGTAAGGACGTTTATCCATAAGGAGAAAGCATTGCTCGGCTTATAATGAAGCTGGAAGTTAGGTAAAATCCTGTTTTCCGTCCTCAGATTTTTATGACCAAAGACCGAGAGTGGTTGATGGAGAAAATTTAAGCTGAGGGTCAAGCTTAATGGATTTGAGATTTGGTAATCTAAGGTGGTGGTGTATAGGCCAAAGCTTCCACTGGTTTTTGCACCGGAGAAATAGGAGAAACTGAAGCTGTGATACATCTTCAGCCTCTGGGGATCAAGCAGACTAAAACCCTTAGCGTTCGATTTGCTCCACAGAAGATTCTGCTGGTTAGTTGTGTCGGAAGCACAAACCCTGCCCCAGGCTAACGTCAGACAACATAACAACGCCACAACCGAAAGAATCTTGGTAATTTTTTCCATCAGAGTCTCCCACCTTTTGTAATCTTAACTAAATATAGAATCTTGCTGTGATCTGTCAATATCTTTCTGATATAGATTTGGAAAAAACTTCAGGGTATGTTCCGTTCGATGATGTTCCTTAGGAACACGACAAATTGTGTGACCGACAGAAACTTTCTCGTTCGATAAAGATACTTGATACTTAGAAGCCCTTGTTTCGCCAACAATTAAGGATTTTATTCCACAGACGAAACCGAAGGCTTTCCTGTTTCTTCTTCTATACGCCTATGGCAGGACCCTCGTTTGGTTAAACCGTCTGGAGAGAAGAATCTTTTCCACCTCTTTGAGCTGTTCTGGTGAATTTACGCCTAAGGTCTCTGAAGGGTCCGGCGTCACCACCGCCCATACGGGGAGTTGTCGATCTCGCAGAAGCTTTATTGTATCGGTCAAATAATATTCCTTCTGCTTGTTGTCGTTAGTTACCTTCTCTAAGACCGAAAACAGCGATGATGGGTCAAAACAAAAGGTGCCGGTATTAACCTCCCTTAATTTTTTTTGATCGGCAGAGGCCTCCTTCTCCTCCACTATTTTTTGCACCATTCCCCTCCGATCCCTTATTATCCTTCCATATCCAGTTGGATTCTCCAAGAGGGTGGTCAACACGGTAGCTGAGGCTTTTCTTTTTCTGTGTTCGGTAAGGAGCCTTCTTAAAGTATCTGCTCTCAGGAGGGGAACGTCACCGCATAGGATCAAAACGTCGCCTTTAAAATTGCACAGAAGATTTTTAGTTTGCAAAACCGCATGTCCTGTTCCTAATTGTTTCTTTTGGACCACAAATTCTACCTTCAGATGCTTCAGTGAGTGCTGGGCTTTTCGCCATTTGTGCCCCACCACCAGGATAACCCTTTCCACTCCTGCCTTTTTAGCTGTGGCAGTCACATATTCCACCATCGGTTTTCCGCACAATTTATGAAGCACCTTGGGCAGATTGGACTTCATTCTCTTCCCCTTCCCCGCTGCCAAAATAACCGCTACAGGTGGTTTTGAATTCCTCATCATCCAATAGGCAACCATCGTTATGGCGGGGTATCCTTACCCCGCTGATTTTTGGGTTCGGGGTGAGGCACCCCGAACCAACGGTAGCCCGGCTACGATTTCTTTATGATCTTATTTTCCTCGTTAACGAAAATCACCTTAGGCAGATATTTTTTTGCCTCTTCTAATTCTAACTCACAGTAGGAGACGATGATCAAAAGATCCCCCACCTCTCCCAATCTTGCCGCCGGACCATTCAAGCAGATGGTTCCAGAATCTGCTTCTGCCACCAGAACATAGGTCTCAAATCTGGCACCATTGTTAAGGTTGAGCACCTGCACCTTCTCATGGGGCAAAATTAAAGCGGCATCCATGAGTTTTTTATCTATGGTGATGCTTCCCTCGTAATTTAAGTCAGCATCCGTGACCTTAGCTCGATGAATTTTGGACTTGCAGATTGTGATCAACATGGCAAAATTTATTTGGCAGTTTAATCAATTCACCGGCTTAGTTACTCTTCTCAATTAACAGACTCCTGAAGGTAAACTCTTCTTATTAGTTTTTACGTGAAGTCTGGTTGACTCTTTGAACATTTGCGAGCCCATATAGCATCTATCGTTGCGTCGAAATATTATCCCCTGGGATAAAATTGGATAAAACGAAAATTTCAATCCACCTTCAACTTGATATTATCTATAAGCCTCGCCTTACCAAACCGAACCGCCAGAGAGATCAAAACCTCACCCTTTAATTTATTTAAAAATTCCAGTGTTTGAGCATCGGTTATGGCGATGTAGTCCACTTCAGCTAAAGGTTGTTTTTTTATCACATCCCTCATCCGAGAGATGATTTTGTTTGAGCTTTTCTCCCCCATCTTTATCAGCTTTTTTGCCTCCTGTAACGATTGATACAAAACCTTGGCCTGCTTTCTTTCCTCCTCGGAGAGATACATATTCCGTGAGCTTTGTGCAAGTCCATCCTTTTCTCGCACGGTGGGAGCTACTATCATCTTTACCCCATAATTTAAATCATCCACCATCTTTTTCAATACCACCGCCTGCTGAGCATCCTTCTGTCCAAATACCGCTACATCCGGCTGGACGATGTTGAAAAGTTTTGCGACCACAGTGGTTACGCCCTTAAAATGTCCCGGCCTTATTGCTCCTTCAAGTTTGCCTGTGATCTTATCTACATTCACGTAGGTTAAGTATCCAGACGGATACATGTCTTTTACCCGGGGAACGAAAACAAAATCACAATCTTCCCGTTCCAATAAGAATCTGTCTCTTTTGAAATCTCTGGGGTATCTCGCAAAATCCTCCTTGGGACCGAACTGAGTGGGATTTACAAATATGCTCACCACCAGAACATCTGACCTCCTTTTGGCGATGCGGATTAGGCTGAGATGTCCTTCATGCAGGTAGCCCATGGTAGGGACAAAGCCGATGATTTTCCCTTCCCTTTTTAATCCTTGACAAATCCTTTGCATCATCTTGGGCGATTTGATTATCTGCACCCTCAGAATCCTCCATAGTTGGAAAAATGGCACATGGGTAGCCCCTCAGAGAGGCGAAAAGCAAACTCTCCCACTTCAAATTCAATAGCTTTCCTCTTCCGATGGAAACTTTCCGGATTTCACATCCTCTAAATATCTTTTGCAAGCCTTTCTTATCTCTTTTTCCAAGTCTGCATATCTTCTCACAAACTTTGGTTTAAAATCCTCAAACAGTCCCAGGATGTCGTTTATTACCAACACCTGTCCATCACACCCAGCTCCTGCTCCAATCCCTATGGTAGGCACTCCAAGAGATTCGGTAATCTGTTGAGCCAGATTTTTTGGGATGGACTCCAAAAGGATCGAAAAGCACCCGATCTGTTCTAACTTTTTTGCACTTTCCATCAAATAGTCCCTTTCCTCCTCAGATTTTCCTCGAACCACGTATCCGCCAAATCTATTGATCGACTGAGGGGTCAAGCCGATATGTCCCATCACCGGGATGCCGACCTGGATTATTCTTTTTATCGTATCAGTCATCTCCAATCCCCCTTCGATCTTGACCGCGGAGGCTTGACCTTCTTTAAGAAAACGTCCCGCGTTAAAGATCGCCTGCTGGATGCTGGCCTGATAGGAGAGGAAGGGCATATCGGCAATCACCAGTGCTCTTTTCGTAGCCGAGGATACCGCCTTGGTGTGATATATCATCTGATCCATTCCTATGGAGAGTGTATTGGGAGAGCCATAAAATACCATGTTGGCTGAGTCTCCCACTAAGATGGCGTCCATCCCGATCTGATCCAGGATGCGGGCGGTGAAGAAATCGTATGCCGTGAGGATGGCGATCTTTTCTTTTCTCCGTTTGAATTTAATGAAACTTTTTACCGTAATCTTTTCTTCAGCCAATTTTTTCTTCCTCTACTAAGGTATGAAAAAACCTTAACTTTCTCCCAGAGGCACATAATATTTGGTGCCGAAAAGTGGAGTCTCAAGCAAGTTTAGTAGGTTTTCTAAATCCTTTTCATTGCGAACTAAATCTATTCGGTCCGTGTTCACCACCAAAAGCGGCGTCTTGGTATAATGGAAAAAATAATAATTATACGCCTCATTCAATGCCTGAATGTATTCTAAATCTATGTTTTTTTCATATAGGCGACCTTGCTGTTTTATTCTTCTTAACAGCACCTCTGAGGAGGTCTGCAGATAGATAATCAGATCTGGATTGGGGATATCCTTCTGGAGAACAGAGGCTACCTTTTCATATAATAGAAGTTCCCTTTGATTCAAGGTCACGGAGGCAAAAATCCTATCCTTATCAAAGCAATAGTCGCTGATCACCTTCCGGTGAAACAGATCGGTGGCGAAAAGCTGTTGTTGCTGTCTGTGTCTGGACAAAAGGAAAAAAAGCTGGGTCTGGAAAGCAAATCTCCTTTTATCCTTATAGAAGTCCGGAAGAAAGGGATTCTCCTCCGTCTCCTCCAGAATCAATCTGGCATCCATCTTCTCCGCCAATACCTTAGCCAGACCGGTCTTTCCCGCTCCAATGGGACCCTCGATATTGATATAATTTAGCTCAGCCATGACGATTTATTCCCACGGTAAAATCGGCTTAAACGTTGCACTAATATAAATAGCCCCACATTCGGTTGCAAAGAAAATTTATATTTTTTCTGAATAAACTCTCACAATGGAGTTATCTTCACAACCTTCAAGAAGTTCTCCTACATTTTTCTTCAGCACTGGATGCAAAAGCTGGGGAGCTATCTGGGCTAAACCGACCAAGACAAACCTTCTTTTGTCCATTTGAGGATGCGGGATGATAAGCTGATCCGAGTTCAAAACTTGGTTTTCATAAAATAATATATCCAGATCGATATTTCGTGGTCCCCACTTTTTCCCTCTTTTTCTTCCCATCTGATCCTCTATAGCCAAAAGATATTTTAGTAAAGCAAAAGGATCAAGGGACGTTTCGATTTTAATCACTAAGTTAAGAAACCAGCTCTGATTCTCATACCCCACCGGCTGAGTCTCATATAAGGAGGAGACTTCTTTGATTAAAATCTTCTGGGATTTTTCTATCTTTTGGATTGCGTCTTTTATATTCTGTAACCTGTTACCTAAGTTCGATCCCAGGCTTAGATAGGCACTTGCCAAAGCTGACCTCAAGATTAAATCTCCTCCAGATGGCTATCAAGACGTCCGTTCCCTTCTCCATTTCAGGAGCGGAGGAATAGGGGCGAAGGTATGTGGGGCTGAACTTATTCCTGCCCCAAAAACCAACAGATGCACAAGTTGGAACGTGCTGTCCTAAAGCGATCTTCAAAAGGCTTTAGAATAACCTTTCTACTTATTCTTTTTGCTCCCGCCTTTTCTTTTAACCTCCACCTCGATATCATCCAGATTTCCGGGCACAGGAGGTATTTTCTTTCTTACACGAACTGTCACTTCATGAGGTTTAAACTTGCTTAATATCTGGTTTGCCAATCTTACCGCGATGGTCTCCAGAAGAGCAAAACTATTTTCCAAAACGATCTGCTCAACGGTGCGATAAACCTCGGTGTAGTTTACGGTATCTTTTAACTTATCGCTTCTGGCTGGTCGGTCCATATCCACCACCAGCTCGACATCTACCTCGAATCTCCTTCCGGTTTGTCTCTCCGCGGCAGATATCCCATGATATCCATAGAAGGTCATATTATGTAATCTGATCACACCCATATAAATTCAGCTTAAACGATTGAGAATTAAATGATGGATAAGGAGTGATGATTAGAATTACCATCCTAAGTAGCACCAGCTTTGGCCAATCAAATTAGTCATTGGTCCTGGGATTTTCTCCGATATCTCCTTTGCCACACATGGGAGTGCCTTTTTATCCTTTCCACAGCTTTTTGAATTTGACTGGCTGGGAGATTCAAAGCCAGGCGAAAATATCCCTCACCATGTTCCCCGAAACCGATGCCGGGCAAAACCAGCACCCCGGTCTTCCTCCAGAGCATGCGAAAGAATCCTAAGGAAGAATATTTGCCCGGAACCTTCACCCACACAAAGGGTCCCGCCCTTGGCTTTTTAGCCTTCCAGCCCAGCTGAAAAAGACCTTCCCACAAAGTCTGCTTTCTGGTGATGAACTCCTGATTGTTTTTTTGGGCAATCTCTGAGTAGTCTCTCAAAATCTCCAGAGCCAGAAGCACCGATATCTTTGAGACTTTTTCTCCAAAAGCATCTTCCACTGACTCCAGTTGAGAGATGATTCCTCTCTCTCCTATCAGGAAACCGAACTGGATGCCGGTCAAGGGGAAGAAAGAAAACTTCTCCACAGCCATCTTTTTGGCTCCTTTGGTTTGCAAAAGACAAACAGGTGTATGATCCTCATAACATATATCATTTCCCGAGGCATCGTTTATCACTAACACGTTCCTCTTGGCCGCCCACTCCATCACCTCCCGGAAGAACCCAGAATCTGCACCCGCGGAGGTAGGATTGTGGGGATAGTTCAGAAACAAAATTTTGGGACCCCCCCGAGCTCGCCGGGTGGCATACAGACCACTCAGGTTAGGGAGATAATCGTTTCTCTCCAATAAAGGAAAGGTCTCCACCATAGCTCCGGCTAAAGTTGAAGCTATTTTGTATGCGGGATTGCCGGGATCGGGCACAGCCACCACATCACCGGGGTTGATCAAACCCAACAGGAGATGATACAACACTTTTCTCTCCTCAAAGAAGGGAAAAATCTCTTTTTCAGATTTTAGTTTCAAACCATATGTCTGCTCCAGCCACTTCCCCGTGGCTTGTTTTAACTCCAGCAAAAGCTTTGAATCAACAAAATCCAAAAGTTCGTTTTTGTTAAAGGAGGGGATCAAGAAATCTCTCAAGGATGGATCTGGATTGAGCTCTCCCAGATCTAAAACCTCCACCCCCCTTCGAATCAATCCTTGCTTGATCCTCCTTGCCTCCACGAACGATGCCGGAGGAAGTTTCTGCAACCTTTCTGCCTTTTCAATGATGAGCTTCTTGATCATGGCAATAAGTTAACTGAGAGGTTAATATCAATTCGAATCAAACATTTCAAAAATATATACTTGTGGAAAGGTTATGGCAAGCAAATTCAATCAGCTTCGGAAAAAGCATCAAAAATATAAAGCCCCCTTCAAGCTCTCTGAAAGGGGCTTTTATATCACTTATGCCCAGTTTTTGCCGAATTTACCTTACGGGACGGATCTACGTGGTTAACTTAGCCCTTCGTCGTCTCAATAAGATAACCAGACCGCTGGCGATCATCAGAACGACTAAAATGACCTGACCCCATTCGGTAAGAGTTGGACCCTGACGGCAACAGTCTATTCTAACTTCGTCGTCGCTAACTTGGCCGGGAAATCCCTGTGCTTCGCCTTGGAACTTAATCACAGAATAATCCCTACAATCATTCCCGGGAGTGAGTGTTATTGTGATGGTGGTGGTTTGTTCCTGCTGTGCTGGGATTACCCAAGTGCCGCTGTTGGGTGCAAAATCAGTTGCGCAGTCAAAATCTTGGTGATCCCACACTCCCGCCCAATCCACCGTCAGCGCTTCAAGGGTATTGTTCCTAATACTCAGTTGGGTCGTTACTTGAGTAGGGCAAGGACAAGTAGCTTCGATATGACGTGGGTCTAATTTCACAGTTATGACGTTTTTGGATTCTCCCTGGGCCTTTACCTGAACAAAAGAGGTTGCCAGCATGAGAATCATGATACAAATGATATACCTTTTCATAGATTCGCTCCTTTTCAATTCCATATACTTTACCACGACGACTCTATCCTCAGAGGGAGGTTTTGAATCCTTTTTGTCAAGCTATCACCGATGGACACTTACCTCAAGCAAAGTATTTTACGCCTTCCCTCTGCATTCTCAAAAAACCAAAGTTTTACATTAAGTTCTTGAGGATTGGTGGCGCTCGTTCTTCTGGGATAAAGTAGACTTTTTCATGGAGAGGTCCACAAACCCCAAAAGGGTTCCATCTTCTTTTTTGTTGACAAGCTATTTTCCTCTGATTTTTCAGTAACTCTAAGATTTTGTTAGTAACCAAAACCAGCAACGTACTCAAAAGGGCGATAATTGTTGATCCAGCAAGCAAACTCAAAAGCCCTGTTAACTCATGGAAAAGCGATAGAGAAAGCCCCGATTCGGTAAAGAGTAGCTGAGCCCAATCAAGTTTCAACAGTCCCAGCACCAAGCCAAACCATGACAAAGCAATTAAGGCTGGATCAAATCTCCAGCGTTGACGTGCCCATCCAATCGCCCACCCGAATAGAGCAAAAAGCGCAATACCACAAAACAGCTTGAACACAGAAATAAATGGAGAACTTACCCCTGAATCAATCATCGACGCACCGAAGAAGGAGAGACCCAAAAGAAATCCCAGGCGCAAGCACTCGGTAGAGGGAGCTTTTATTGTCCTATATAGAAATGGTGCTAAGGCGAAAAAGGAAAAATACCAATGACCTGGGAAATAAGCGAGGGCCCGCAGGAAAAGCGCAGAGCCCCCAGCGAAGATGAAACTTTCAGCCCAAGCTGTTAGCCATAGCTTGCCGGAAGTGTGGTTTGAACCTGAGACACCGATCTTGTTCATTCTGTAGCCTTCCCTGCGCTTAACCGATCGCAACTTATCTCTTCAATCCCAGAAGAAGAAAAAGACATAGGGATTGCCCTTAGACATTTTAGCACAAGCAGTCTTAAACAACCCTGTACTCAGAAAGGCTCTGTGGCACGAAGCAGACCTAAAGAATAGGTTATATCCAATATTGCCTGAAACGTGGTTGAAACTATTTAGATTTAAGAAAGGAAGGAAAAAATAGAAGAGGCTATATAGGTAGCTTCTTAAAAAATCCTTCCCCTCACCACCCCTTCTTCGTATTTTCTAAACTCCCTTTGATATGAACTACAACAATATTTTAATACTCAAACCACAGCTTGTCAAGGATTTTTTTAAAAAAAGTAATCCTTTTCTGTTTAAAGAATCAAACTCATCTGAACTAAAGATTAACTAAGCCCGGGTATAACTCGGGCTTGGAATCCTCAGCAGGGTGAAATGAATCAACACCCGGTTCTTGGAACCCTTACTTTAATAGCTCATTTTCCTTCTTTCCAAAAGAAAGAATAGGGGAAATTAAAAACCCCCATTTACCAGGGGGTTCAAGATA
>JAOZNS010000061.1 GCA_029933635.1 Candidatus Zixiibacteriota bacterium
CTCATGCCACTTTATTTTTCCACTAATATTTTTCCAGATAATTTAAGACATCACCCCTCCTGGGATAAAGGTTAATTTTTTACTCGTTCTATTATACAGGAGGTCTCTTATTTTTCAAAACCTTTTTACAGGAAGTTTAAGACATTACCACTGTATGGATTTGTATTTGGTATCTACATAAACAGAAAAATTATTATTTGTGTTTGTGGTTCGTTTTGGTTATATTATCAAAAAACTCAATGAATAAATATCTAATAGAAAAATCATGAACGAAGAAAGAAGATATCTTTTGGAGAAGGTGGGCCAGGTTGCCATAGTGCAACTTTATGCTGATGGATTTGAGGAACTGAGCTTGGACGATAAGCTCTTAGCCTATCACCTCTATCAAGCCTCCTTAGCCGGACGAGACATCACCTATGACCAGATTCATCGCCACGGACTTACCATAAGAAATATTTTTGAGGAGATAGTCCTCCATCCTCAAGGAATAGATGAATCCCTTTTAGATAAGATCACCCAATATCTTAAGCTTTTCTGGGTGTTCAATGGAAACTATGGCACCAACAACAGGAAGTTTGTCCCAAGTTTCAGCTTTGAGGAGTTTGTTGGGGCAGCAAAGACTGCTTTATTCAATGGAGCAAATTTCGGCACCTCAGATCGATTCAAGCTGGAGCAGATGCTAAATCGCCTGAAAAACACCATCTTCGACCCGGACTTCGAACCGGTTTTGGCAAACAAATCGCCGGAGGAAGGGGAGGATATAATCACCGCCAGCGGGAACAACTATTATGAAGGGGTGACCTTAAAGGATCTCCAAGGCTTTATGGAAAAATATCCTTTGAACTCCAAGGTGGTGAAAAAGGATGGTAAGATCTTGGAGCTGGTGTATCGAACTGGGAACGACCAAATTCCCTCAGGCTTGTATGCGAAAGAATTGAAACAGGTGATAGGACATCTTAAAAGGGCGATGCCTTTCACCAGACAAGGACAAAGAAAGACCCTAAAGCATCTTATTCGCTATTTTGAGACCGGAGAGCCGAAAGACTTTGAAAAATACAACATCGAGTGGGTGAAGGATAATCCTGTGGTCGATACCATCAACGGCTTCATTGAGGTTTACAATGATGCTCGAGGGGTCAAGGGAGAGTTTGAAGGGTTGGTCTGTTTCGTGGATCAAAGGGCTAATCAAATGATGAGAAATATTGCTAACTTGGCCCAATATTTCGAGGACGAAGCTCCATGGGAGGACGGATACAAGAAGACAAACATAAGCGCACCGGTGGCTAATGCGGTGAATCTTATTTTAGGAGTGGGAGGGGGCGGACCCATCTCCGCTTTGGGGATAAATCTGCCCAATGCCCAGAACATCAGGCAAAACTACGGAAGCAAAAACTTCATCCTCACCAACGTATCCTCCATTATACACAGGCTATATTCGGAGAAGACCACTCAAGAATTTGCTTTGACGGAAGATGAGATCAAGTTAGATCAGCTTTGGGGCCAGAAGGCGTATCTTTTAGAGACAACCATGCACGAGATACTGGGACACGGGTCGGGGAAGGCAAGCGAAAACCTGAGATCCGATCCAGCTGAGTATCTGCGTGAATACTATTCCGCCACAGAAGAGGCCAGGGCAGATCTGGTAGCTTTGTGGCACATCTTCGATCAGAGATTGATGGATCTGGCAGGTATTGACCAGGGATGCGGAGAAGCATTGTATCGCTCCTTCGTCAGGGCAGACTTGATTCGACTGAGAACCATCAAAAAGGGGGATAGGCTGGACAAAGATCACGCCCGAGCAAGGCATATGATCGTCTCCTACATTAAGGATAAATCGAAAGCCATAGACGTCGTTGAAAGGGATGGAAAGGTTTACCTTAGTGTAAATAACATCCAGAAAATGAGACAGGGAGTGGGAGAACTTTTGTCTTTGATCATGCGCATAAAAGCAGAGGGAGATTATCAGGAAGCCAAAAAGCTTGTGGAAAAATATGGCGTAAAGATCAATCCCCAATGGAGAGATCAGATAGTGAAGCGAGCTGAAGCCATCGATCTTCCAGATCATTATGCTTTCGTGATGCCCGAATTGGAATTGGTGGAGGGCAAAAGTGGCAAAATTACAGAAGTCAAAATCTCTTATCCTCAGGACTTTTTAAGACAACAGTTGAAATTTTCAGGAAAGATTTGATCCGTTTGAAACAGCCTCAACGAATTTATTCAGTCCTGATATGTTCCAGTGCAGATAAACTTGCTCAGTTAAGATAATGTAGAAAATGTAGATATATTCGTTGGGCTAATTTATATGAAAAATGACTGGATTGGTAAAAATTGATAATATCGAAATTGGAAAAGACAATCCTTTAGCTTTAATTGCAGGACCATGCGTGATCGAATCTGAAACGATCGTCTTCCGCACCTGTGAAAAGGTAAAACAGGTCACCTCCGATTTTAAGATTCCCTTCATATTTAAAAGCTCCTATTCCAAGGCAAATCGCTTGAACATCGATTCTTATTCCGGTCCTGGGTTGAAAGAGGGCCTGACGATTTTAGAGAAGGTCAAAAAGGAATTTGACGTTCCCATTCTGACTGACATTCACAATCCAGATGAAGCTCATCCTGTCTCTGAGGTGGCAGATATTTTACAGATTCCTGCATTCTTATGCAGGCAGACAGATTTGGTCTTAGCCGCCGCAAGGACGGGGAAACCACTTAATATAAAAAAGGGACAGTTTATGGCGCCGGAGGATATGTTGCTGATTGCCAAAAAAGCTGAATCGGTGGGGAATAAAAATATTCTATTAACTGAACGGGGAAGTTTTTTCGGTTATCATAATTTAGTGGTGGATTTAAGGTCGCTTCTCATTATGCGCAAGTTAGGTTATCCTGTGGTCTTCGATGCCACCCATAGCTTGCAGTTGCCCGGGTCTCAGGGTGGTTGCTCCGGAGGACAACCTCAATTCATCCTTCCCTTAGCCCGGGCTGCGGTAGCTTGTGGCTGTGATGCTCTTTTTGTGGAAACCCATCCAGATGTGAGAAATGCTCTATGTGATAAAGACAGCATGTTGCCTTTGGAGAATTTGGAGGAGCTATTGATCCAGGTTAAAGCGATTGACCAGATGATTAAGCAAAAGGAGCCACGCATGTAAAGGAGACCATCAGGTCTTTACATGTCGCACCCTCCTCTGATTCATCAGGTTTAGTAAAGATCGATAAATCGAACAACTACAAAAAGCTGATCATCATGCCAAAGAAGAGAAATCAAATTGAAAAGATAGTCAAGAGGATCAGACTGCTGATTCTGGATGTGGACGGCGTGCTGACCGACAACAGCCTGTATCTGAACGACGAGGGGGTCGAATCAAAAAAGTTCAACGTGGCAGATGGAATGGGAATCTGGTTAGCGCATAAGGCGGGGATAAAGGTGGCTCTGATCTCTGGACGGGTATCTAAGGCTGCAGAGTTTCGAGCTTTGGATTTGGGAATAAAATATGTATATTGTGGGAAAAGTGATAAAATGAGGGCCTATGAACAGATCAAAAAAAGTTTAAGGCTTAAGGATGACCAGATCGCTTGCATGGGAGATGATATTTTAGATATTCCCCTGTTAAAGCAGGTGGTCCTTCCCATCTGCACAAAGGATGCTCATCCGGAGGCAAAGAAATTTGCCAAATTGATAACTAAAGCTAAAGGCGGAGATGGAGCGGTGCGAGAGGTGGTGGATATGATTCTGAAGGCGAAAAAGAAGAATCCATTGGAGTGGTTATCATGATAAAACAAAAGGCTAAAGAGGTAATTAGAAAAGAGGCAGAGGCCATAGCTGATCTGGAGAGAAAGATCGATGATAACTTCATCAAGGCGGTGGAGTTGATCTTAAAATGTAAGGGTCGAGTGATAGTCACCGGAATTGGAAAGTCGGGCCTAATCGGCAAAAAGATTGCCGCCACCCTAACCTCTACTGGCACGGCAGCATTCTTTTTACATCCCACTGAGGGAATCCATGGGGATCTGGGCATGGTGCAAAAAAATGATGTGGTAATCGCCATCACCAAAAGCGGGGGAACGGATGAGGTGTATCAACTCATCCCTCTTTTCAAAAGATTGGGGGTTCCCATAATCACCTTCACCGGCAACCTCCATTCTCCGGTGGCAGAGAAAAGTGATGTGGTGATTGATGTATCGGTAAAACAAGAAGCTTGTCCCTACAATCTTATTCCCACATCCAGCACCACGGCTGCCTTGGTGATGGGCGATGCCTTAGCCATCGCACTTTTGGATGAGCATCATTTCTCCTCGGAGGATTTTGCTTTACTTCATCCCGGTGGTCATTTAGGAAGAAAACTTCTACTTAAAGTTTCTGACATCATGCATACCGGAGAGCAGATTCCTCTCGTCTCTGAAGAGACCGATATGAAGCAGGTCATCCTTGAGATGACCTCCAAGAGATTGGGCACCACCACGGTGGTCAATCAGAAGGGTGAGCTGGTGGGAATCTTTACCGATGGTGACCTGAGAAGACTGGTGGAGAAAACGGATGACATCTTTTCGCTTAAAGCCAGACAGGTGATGACCAAAAACCCAAAAACCATCGACGGAGATGAGCTGGCGGCAAAGGCTTTAAATTTGATGGAGTCCTATAGCATCACCTCCCTTATCATCACCAACGGTAAAAGGGAGCCGATCGGCATAGTGCATTTGCATGATATCCTCAAGGCGGGGGTGGTGTGAGAGCTCGAGGAGAGTAAAATGTCGCCATGTCCAAATCGGGGAAAAGAAAGATAAAAAAGATAATTAAGAACTGGTTTTTGTATAGGCTCATCCTCCTTATCATCTTACTTCTGAATTTCCTACCAAGATACCTTGCAATCTCAGTCGGGGGCTTTTTAGGAAAATTGGCATATTTTACGATCAGAAAGGCAAGAAGGAAGACCTTGACTAATCTGAAGCTGGCTTTTGGCAAACAGATGAACGATACGAAGTTGGTGAAGTTAGCCCGCCAGGTGTTCAAAAATGTGGGTCAGAATGTGGCCGATGCGGTGCGTTTAAGCAAAATGAGTTGGGAAGATGTTAAGAAGATAACCTCAATTGAGGGAATCGAACATTTCGATCAAGCTTACAGGTCAGGAAAGGGGGTTATTGCTCTGACCGGACATATCGGCAATTTCGAGCTTTTAGGGGCTTACTTTTCGCTTAAAGGCTATAAGCTCTCAGTGGTGGGACGGGAACTTTATGATCCCCGATTGGACCGGCTTTTGGTAAAAAACAGGGAAAGTGTGGGTTTGGAAAATATCCCCTCTTCGGCCGGGGTCAAGCACATTCTTAAAGCTTTAAGATCAGGCAGGGCTTTAGGGGTGCTGGCTGATCAGGATTCTTCTCGAGTGAGGGGAGTTTTTATCAATTTTTTTGGAAAGCCAGCACGCACGCCGGTGGGTCCTGCGCTTTTGGCTTATAAAACTGGCTCACCCATAGTGCCCATGGCAATAGTCAGAACCAACCAAGACAGATATAAAATTATGGTAAAACCTCAGATAAAGTTAAGTTTCTCCGCTGATCGGGACAATGATGTTTTGGAGACTACGCAGAGATACACTCTGATTCTGGAATCAATTATCCGACGATATCCGGATCAGTGGCTATGGATGCACGATAGATGGAGAAGTAAACCAGAGTGACTCAGATATGCCCTTGGTCGCAGAGATTTGAAATGTAAATGTAAGGGATGCATTCATCCGAGCCCCCAGCTAATCGTCTGCAGGTGTGGCGTCCGTATTTATCATGGACAAATATCAAGTGTGATGGTCACAATTCCCCCGGCTCGATGAGTTGAGCCACATCATTCTCTATTCGTCTTTTAATATTATCTCCTTCAAAAATCTCACCGGGGGCGAGCCACAACTTAGAAGTTTCTGATTAAACTCTTTTTGAGAAAAATTCTCTTTAGTCTTTTCTCGATAAGTTTGTTCTAAATCCAGAATCTCTTGGAGTCCTACAAAATAGGTGGAAAGCTGGGTGGAGGTAAGACAAGCACGGAGCCACTTTCCTTCCGCCTCCGATCTTTCCTGAAATCCCTCCTGGGTCATCAATCTTATAGCCTGCTCTTTGCTCATATCTTGAGCATGAATTTTGGAATCCAGGATGGCGTTGATGACCGCACGCAGATACATCTTGAGCTGGGTCAATTCCATACGAGGATCATAATTTAAATATCCAGCATGAACCACCATCCTTTCGGCATAAACGGCCCATCCCTCTATGAAAGACCCGTTGCCGAAGATCGTCCTTATCAAGGAAGGAAACTGATTGGCATAAAAGCCCTGCACATAATGTCCGGGCATGGCTTCATGAATGCAAAGATCTTTTAACATGTAGTGGTTGTATTCTCGCAGGTAAGATTCCTCCTGCTCTTTGGTCCAGTCCTCTGGTATAGGCTGCACCCTGAAAAATGATTTCAGGTTCTTATCCAAAGGTCCAGGTGAATCCAGTCCTGCCACAGCTATCCCCCGGGAGAACTCGGGCGTCCAGTCCACCTTCAGCGGGTTTATGCCAGTTAAATCCACCAGGTCTTTTTCTCTGACAAATTCCTCCAGCTCCTTTAGATTCTGGCGGCACACTGCCAGAAGCTCATCCTTTTGGGGATGATCTTGGGCAATCCGATCTAAAACCTCCTTTATCATAACCTTCTCCAGCTCCTTCCCTTTCTCCTTGTGATGATGTCCGGGGAACATCTTATCATGTAAAGGTTGAGCAAGTTCGAACATACGTTTTCGCACCCGAACTAACTCTTCCTCGGCCCGTCTCACTATCTCATCTGATGAGAGGTCCGACTGCAAAGTAAGCTTTAACTTTTTCTCAAAAAGCTCTTTTCCTAACCTGAAGTCCCCGTCGGATCGGGGCAGAAGATCGTTTTCCAAGAACTTCTGATACTCCTCTAAGGCTTTAATCGCCATCTCCATAGGTTGTCGGAGACTGTCTTTCATGACCGGAAGCCTCTCCAAGACCTTGGATAGATCAACTTTTATCAGATTGATGTTGCCTTGATTCTGCTTTATGGCGGTTTCGGTCTGGATTCGGGATGGTCTTTTAAGATTTGCTTCTGCCTGTTGCACCAGACGAGGCAAAAGTTTTAGTCGGGACGAAACGCTTTTCAACCTTTCCTTCAAGGGAGCAAACTCTCGATCGATTAAAGAATTTATCGATCCCCCGATAAGATAACTATACATCACCGGACTGTTCTCATAAGGCTTCAACTCCTCGGAGCGTAAAAGCTGATCGTTTATCTCATTTTCCAGGATCCTATAGTCAATCTTATTAACCGAGTTGAGCTTTAAGGTATCAAGGGAATGCATCTTCTCCAAAAAAGATCTTAACCGCATGATCTCAGCCTGAATCGCCTCAGGCGAGCAGTCATCTATCAGATGGTCATACTTGTGCTCACCTACGTAGGTGGCCCAAACAGGATGAGCTTGGTAAAAACCTTCCAGAAACTCATCTACCAGTTTTTTGAACTTAAAATCCTCGGCATCTTTCCTGACACAGTTAGAAAGGAACAAAAATGCCAAGCAGGATAGAATCAAAAGAAGGTTAAATTTTCCCATCTTTTACCTCCTGTGTAGAACGCTTTTTGCTCATCGGTGAATTATGATATTTTTATGCTTTCATTCAACTTTAAAAAATAGCCTTATCTTTTCTTGCCTTGGTTGGGGTGTCAATAAACTTATCATTATCAAACTGGATACTGATAAAAGAAGCGCCGGATAAACGGTGGGTATGTTAAATGGCTTTTTCAAAAGCTCCCAGGTTATGGTGGCTATCATTCCAGAAGTTATGGAACAGACTCCACCTGCTGGGGTAGCTCTCTTCCATAAGAAGGCCGCTAAGGTTGCCGGGGTGATCCCCACACCATACATGGTATAAGCATAGAGAGCCATAGCCAAAACCGTGGTAAAAAATTTTACCTGCACAAAGGCGACTATTCCCAGGATGATTACCACCATCCGAGAATAAAGCACCATTCTCCTCTGGGAGACATTTGGATTTACAAATCTTTGATAAATATCGCGCATGATGTTGGTTGAAGGAACCAACAAAAACGAGTCGGCGGTGGAGACGATCACTGCCACAATGGCCGCCAACAGGATACATCCGATCACAGGTGAGAGTCCATGACGAACCGAGTGCAAAATCACCGTTTCCGGATCGATGTCCAGAAATATACTGCTGCCAACTATGGCTAAGATCACAATTAAAGCTTCCACAAAGATGGTTCCCGAAATCCATCCCAGGACCGATCTTTTAGCGGACCTCTCATCTTTTGCTGAGAAAAATCTCTGATACATGTTGGATTCGCCCAGCAAAAGTAGCATGGTGGGAAGGGAATAACCCAATGCTTCCCAGATGGTCATACTTCCCAGGATCTGAAATCTATCCCCAGGGAGCAGGCTGGTAACATTTGCCCAGCCTCCAGCCAACTTCAGCAAAAAGGGAAAGCCAATCATAAACCCGATCAACAGAACCAGTCCATTGACCACATCGGTATAAGCCACAGAGAACATTCCTGCCAGAGCGGTATAGGCGATGACGAAAACCGCGGTGAGGATTATTCCCTGATCCGTTGGGATTCCAATCACCATGTTCAGAACCATTCCCCCAGCTTTGAACTGATAGCTGACGATGGCGGTATAAGCAATGATGGTGGTCAAACTTCCTAAGATTCTGGCATATTTATTATATCTTATCTCTAAGATGTCCGGGACGGTGAATTGAGCAAGCTTTCTGGCACGCCCGGCTATAAAATAAAGGACAACGATGGCTATCCACACGCCGGCATCAAACCATAGGGCCGAGAATCCTTTTCGGTAGCTTAGTCCTGCACCGGCGATGATACTTCCGGACCCGATCCAGGTGGCTAAAAGAGTTCCCACCAGCACAGGTGCAGAGAGCTTTCGCCCTGCCACCATGAAATCGGTCTGGGTCTTAACTCCTTTTGAACGAATTGCCCCCACGCCAATTAGAATCAACAGGTAAATTAAAATAGCCCAGAAGTAAAGCATGGTTTGAAGACCTCTTCCCCTTTGATCCCCCTCTCTACACTTGTGGAGAGAGGGAAACAGGGGGTGAGGTTAAAAATTGGATTTTCGGAGTGCGGAAGCAAAGCTTCCGCAGCGCAAACATGCTTGCTCCATAGCGAATGTTATCATCCCCCCTTATGCCGTGGGATGATAACATCCCTCGGGAAGCGGATGAGCGGATACTTCGGAGTACATTAGCTTGCTAATGTAGCGGAAGCCCCGCGAAGCGGGACCTCCGCTTCGCTCCGACAAGCTTCCGCACTCCTAACTGCTTTCCGTCTCAGTCTATTCTCACGTTACTTCTTAACCGATTCCTTCTCTTCAGAGAAAGTTGAGCTTTTGGATTTTTTATATCTCAAGGCGGCTTTGACCAAATCTCTGAAAAGAGGGTGTGCTTTGGTGGGGCGGGATTTTAGCTCCGGATGGAACTGCACCGCCACAAACCAGGGATGGTCCGAAAGCTCGACTATCTCCACCAGCCTCCCGTCCGGGGAAAGACCGGTGAACCCCATCCCCGCTCTGGTAAAGGTTTCCCGGAATTGGTTGTTGAACTCGTATCTATGACGATGTCGTTCACTTATCCGAGCCTCTCCATAAGCCTTATAAGCCAAGCTATCTTTTTCCAGGAGGCAGGGATAGGCGCCCAGTCGCATGGTGCCACCCAGATCGGTGATCTTCTCCTGGTCCGGCATCAGATGGATCACCGGATAGGGAGTGGCCTGATCAAACTCGAAACTGTTAGCCTTTTCCAAATGGCAAACGTGACGGGCAAACTCTATCACCGCACACTGCATTCCCAGACAGATGCCCAGATAGGGAACCTTGTTTTCCCTCACATATCTTATCGCTTCAATTTTTCCCTCAATTCCCCTTTCTCCAAATCCGCCGGGAATCAGAACCCCATCCACATCCTCAAAAATTTGGAAAGCATTTTGAGAAGTTACCTCCTCCGCATCGATCCATTTCAGTTCCACTTTAGCCTCGTTTTCCACCCCGGCATGCACAAAAGCTTCAATTATGCTTTTGTAGGCATCCTTCAAATGGGTGTATTTGCCACAGATCCCAATTCTCACATGGCATTTAGGATTTTTTATCTTTTCTATCATCTGAATCCACTCATCCATGATCAGCTGTTTGCACCTCAGATCAAGATGTTGGATGATCAGATTATCCAAACCCTCTTTATGAAAAAGGATAGGAACCTCATAGATGCAGTCCACATCGAGGGCTTGAATCACCGCCTGGCTGGGAACGTTACAGAAGAGTCCGATTTTATCCTTGATCTGTCTGCTCAAGGGTTGAGCGGTGCGACAAAGAAGTATGTTGGGCTGGATGCCAATCTCTCTCAGCTCCTTCACGCTATGTTGGGTGGGCTTGGTTTTTACCTCACCAGCGGACTTTATGTATGGCACCAAAGTTAAATGGATGAACAGGCTACCTTTCGGTCCGCATTCCAGACCCATCTGACGAATCGATTCCAGAAAGGGAAGGCTCTCGATATCCCCTACAGTTCCACCGATCTCGGTGATCACCACATCCACCTCCCCATTTCTTTTCCCCACTTTTTTTATTCTATCCTTGATCTCATTGGTTATGTGAGGAATGACCTGCACGGTGGAACCAAGATAATCCCCACGTCTTTCTCGGGCGATGACCGCATCGTAGATCTGTCCGGAGGTGAGGTTATTATCCTTGGTTAGATTTTCGTCGATAAATCTCTCATAATGTCCCAGATCCAGATCCGTCTCGGCCCCATCGTCCAGCACAAAAACCTCCCCATGCTGAAAAGGATTCATGGTTCCGGGATCAACGTTTATGTAAGGATCAAATTTTTGAATATTTACCTTCAATCCCCTTTTTTTCAACAGAAACCCGATGGAGGCAGAGGCGATCCCTTTGCCCAAAGAGGAGACTACCCCGCCAGTGATGAATATATATTTGACTTTGCCTTTTTGTTCTTTCATCTTGTCACCCTCTCTTTGAGTAGTTTCAATTTTTTCAGGTCAGCAGGCACATCCAAGGTTAAAGGTTTATACTGGGTCAGATAAACCTTTATTTTGAACCCATTCTCCAAGGCTCTTAACTGCTCCAGTCGTTCAAATCTCTCCAGGGGAGTTTGCTTTAAAGAGGAGAACTTCATAAGAAAATCCTTACGGAATCCATATATGCCTATGTGTTCATAAAAAGGTAATCTTTTCAAATCCATCCTCTCAAAAGCTATCTTCGAGGTGGGAGGCTGAGACCTCTTGCCCGATCCTGTCGATCTAACATAGGGAATTGGATGACGGGAAAAATAAAGAGCGAATCCTCTTGCATCTAAAACCACCTTGACCACATTGGGGTTTCTTAACCTTAAAGGATCATCTATTCGAGTGGCTAAGGTGCCCATCAGCACGCTTTTCTCTTTTAACATGGAGGAAATCAAAAGATCAACTACAGAGGCAGGGAGATAGGGCAGATCACATTGAATGTTTATCACCAGATCATAGTCCAGATTTCTTGCCACCTCAGCCACACGGTCGGTTCCGGTGGGATGATTCCTTAAGCTCACGTAAGCCTCTCCACCAAAGGAGAATACCAGATCAGAGATCCTGGTTGAATCCGTCACCACCATCAGACGATCCAGTCGCTTTGATTTCGCTACGCTCTCATACACGTTTTGAATCAAAGGTTTTCCAAAAATCCGGATCAAAGGTTTTCTAGCAAGTCTTTTGGAACCCAGCCTGGCAGGAATTATCCCAATGACTTTTGAGTTGCTCATCTTTCCCCAAAAATTCCGTGGGTACTATAAGCGGAAATTCAAAATGGATTTTACGAAACCACCTTTCGGTTGTCAATAAAAAATTATGGCGATCTCCAGATCAAGAATCGCCACCCTACCATGATCACCTCTTCGAGTCTTATCGTTCGATCACCCTTGGCACCCTAAAGAAACCATCCTTCTTCTTTGGAGCATTTGATAAAGCCTCGCCCTGGGGAAGGGAGGGCAAAACGCTATCCTCCCGAATTACATTTTCCAGAGGGAGAACATGTGAGGTTGGAGGCACAGTCTCTGTATTCAATTCATTTAGCTGATCAATATATTTTATGACGATATCCAGTTCTTTTTGAAACTTAATCTTCTCCCTTTGGGAAAGCTCCAGCCTGGCTAAATTGGCTACATATTCAACATCTTTTAAAGTTATAGACATCTCAGGTTCCCCAGCTTTAATAAAATGCTACAAACAGATGATATTGGAAACTACCACAATTGTCAAGATAAAAACTCAGCGGTAAATTTTCAAACCGCTAAATGTGATCAGAAGATATTCCATCAGGGTTGTCAGGGATAAGCAACTATAGCCTTCCCGTCTCCGCTCTGGCACCTTTCTGAAATCTAACAACTGATCCAAGCAAGTAGAGAGCGTAAGTTATGGGGCTGTTGCGCAGCTTATGGGATTTTGAACTCAGGTTACTGGAACTAATAGAATTTTTGCACGAA
>JAOZNS010000263.1 GCA_029933635.1 Candidatus Zixiibacteriota bacterium
GAGAGGGAGGGCGAACCGTTGGAGCTGGAGTGGTAACCGAGATAATAGAATAAAGAACCATAATGCGTCAGATCAAATTGTTCCGATAGATAAATAAGAAAGCTTTTGACATAATTTTCACCACAGGATTAAAGCGTTAGTTAAATAGGAGAAAAAAGTAAAACTCAGTTGTTGATAAACTGAATTGATTAAAATAAATCGGATGAAGGAAGATTTTGAGCAAAAATTTGTTATCTTATCCTCGTAATCAAAATCTGATTGAAGGAATAACGGATGAATGGACAAAAAATCAGAATCTGGCTTAAAGCCTACGATCATAGAGCTTTGGATAAGTCAGCCAAGGAGATCGTAAAGACGGTGACTCGAACTGGAGCTAAAATAACCGGACCGGTGCCTTTGCCCACTAAAAGGAGAGTGTATACCATCTTAAGGTCTCCGCATGTGGACAAAAAATCAAGGGAGCAGTTTGAGACGCGTATACATAAAAGGTTAATAGACATCTATGATTCCACCCCCAAGACCGTGGATGCATTGATGAAGCTGGATCTTCCTGCGGGTGTGGACGTGGAGATAAAGGTATGAAAGCCAGTCGGGAATAGGTGGTGTTCAGGATACGGTTGAAAGATTTTCAGGAGTAAGAGGATGGAAGGGATCATTGGAAAAAAGATCGGGATGACCAGAATTTTCAATCAGGAAGGACAAGCCATACCGGTTACCATCGTGAAGGCAGGACCCTGCCCGGTGGTGCAGGTGAAAACCCAAGACAAAGACGGGTATAATGCCATTCAACTCGGCTTTGGGAATAGAAGAAAAAATCTTTTCACCCTTCCTCTTCTGGGTCATTTTGAGAAGGCTAAGGTTGAACCCAAAAGAATATTAAAAGAGATAAGAACGGATCAAGCGCAGAAATTTAAGGTGGGACAGGAGCTGAAAGTGGATATATTTTCGGCGGGTGAAAAGGTTAACGTGACCGGAGTCTCCAAAGGATTGGGCTTTCAGGGGGGGGTGAGAAGATATAAATTTCATGGTGGTCCCAAAACCCACGGGCAGTCGGATCGACTCAGAGCTCCGGGATCAATCGGAGCCAGCTCCTTTCCATCCCGGGTATTTAAAGGTCAGAAAATGGCTGGAAGAATGGGAGGGGAGAGGGTCACCGTCAGAAATCTGGAGGTGGTGGGTGTGGATTCAGAGAAAAACCTGCTTTTGCTAAAGGGAGCGGTTCCGGGTAAACGGAATTCTTATTTGACCATACGGAAGTGTTCGAGCTAAAGGATCTATATGCTTACCGCAGATTTTTACGATAAGGAAGGAAATCAGGTGGAAAGTGTTGAATTGGACCAAAGAATTTTTGGACGGAAGCCCAATATGTCAGTAATTCATCAGTATGTGAAGGCTTATTGGGCTAACCAGGGACAAAGGACGGTGAAGAAGAAGAGTCGGGCTGAGGTTCGAGGAGGGGGAGCCAAACCCTGGAGACAGAAGGGTACCGGACGAGCGCGTGCTGGTTCCAATACGTCCCCCATCTGGGTGGGGGGTGGAAGAGCCTTCCCTCCCACACCCATTGATCGTCATAGGGATATTCCCAAGAAGATGAAGCGCAAAGCGTTGCTTTCCACCTTATCCGCAATGGCATCGGAAAATCGAGTAAAGATAATCCAGGAGATCAACTTAGAGGCTCCCAAAACTAAAGTTATAGCAGAGATGTTTGACAAAATGGGAATCGGTGGATCAAAGATTCTGTTTCTCTCCGAAGGCAAGGATGAGAATCTATACAAGTCCTGCAGGAATCTCAATGGATTGGTATTTAAAAGGGCTTGTTTGGTTAACCCTTATGATCTTTTGACCTGTGATTTTCTGGTCCTGACCAAAAAGGCTCTGGATAGCTTAACGGAGGTGTTTGCCTGATGGGAAATCCCCGTAAAATCATAAGGATGCCACAGATTTCGGAGAAGAGCACCAGCCTCCGGACCGATCAGAACAAATATGTCTTTAAGGTGGACATGAAGGCGAACAAGCTTCAGATAAAAAAGGCGGTGGAGGAACTTTTCGGCGTTCAGGTGGAGAATGTTACCACGATGGTGATGCATGGTCGACCCAAAAAATTAGGGAGATTTGAAGGGAGAAGACCCGATTGGAAAAAAGCCATTGTGAAACTTAAAAAGGGACAGACCATAGAGCTTTTTGAGACGGTATAGGTGCAATGTGATTTACTTTTTAAGTGATCTTTATCAGTTGAGGAAAGAAGATGCCCATTAAAGCGTTCAAGCCGGTTACACCTTCTTTGAGATTCAAGACGGTCTCCACCTTTGAGGAGATAACCTGCACCACTCCGGAGAAGTCGCTTTTGGTTCCTTTAAAGAAAAGTGGTGGCAGAAACAACCAGGGAAGGATCACCTGTCGCCACCGAGGTGGAGGGGCTAAAAGGTTTTTGAGGATCATAGATTTTAAAAGGGATAAGCTGAACATTCCAGCTAAAGTGGCAACCATCGAATATGATCCTAACCGATCTGCGCGGATTGCGCTCCTCCATTACGTGGATGGGGAGAAAAGATACATCATTGCCCCCTTGGGTTTGAAAGTTGGAGATAGGGTGATGGCAGGAGAGGATGTGGAGATAAGGACAGGAAATGCCATGCCTCTGGGAAGGATTCCTTTGGGCACCATGATTCATAATGTAGAATTGAAAAGGGGAAGAGGTGCTCAGTTGGCTCGAGGAGCGGGAGCCTATGCCCAGCTGGTGGCTAAGGAGGGGGACTACGGGCATGTGAAGCTTCCATCAGGAGAGGTGCGGTTGGTAAGGCTGGAGTGCTTTGCCACCATCGGACAGGTGGGAAATCTGGATCACGAAAATATATCCTACGGAAAGGCAGGAAAATCCCGATGGTTGGGTCGAAGACCCAGGGTGAGGGGTGTTGCAAAAAATCCGGTTGACCATCCCATGGGAGGAGGAGAAGGAAGATCCTCCGGGGGCAGACACCCATGTTCCCCCTGGGGGAAGATCACCAAGGGGCTGAAGACCAGAAGGAGAAAACCATCTGAGAGGTTGATCATCAAAAGAAGAGGAAAATAGATTATAATGAAGGAGGATTAACTTAGAAGTTTTTTGATTTATCTAAAGATGGATGAGGTCAGCTTTTAACTTTTTCGGAGGTGGAATCACAAGATGGCAAGGTCTTTAAAGAAGGGTCCCTTTGTGGATGAGCATCTTATGAAGAAGATTACGGCCATGAACCAGTTAGGAGAAAAGAGGGTGATTAAGACCTGGTCCAGACGATCCACTATAACGCCTGAATTTGTGGT
>JAOZNS010000264.1 GCA_029933635.1 Candidatus Zixiibacteriota bacterium
TCCGGCCCTATGGTTGTTAAGTTGTTGTCTCCAATAGGGGCGGGAATTCATTTGGCCCAACAATCAGACTTCGGCAACAGCCCCACTTAATATACTACCTCTGCGGGGATTATATTTACGTCATAGGTGGTCACGGCGCGTGGGTGACTGAGCCTTACAGCACCGTAGAAAGAGCAAAGATAAACAGTGACGGAACATTGGGAAAATGGGTTTTAGAAGCAGATACTCTCCTAGTTCCAATTTATGGCGCAGCTGCAGTTTGCAAAAATGGCTACATCTATGTTATTGGTGGAGATGTGTATCCTTATCAGCCCACTACTATTGTCCAATACACTCAAGCTAATCCGGATGGTAGCTTACAACCCTGGCAACAAACATCTTCCATGCTTCAGCAAAGGGTAAATCATGCAGCGGTAGAGTGTCAAGGATACATATATGTGATGGACGGGAATCCTTGGAAGGCGGCCCTTAATTCCGTGGGGTACGCGCAGATCAATCCCGATGGAACACTTGGGGAGTGGGCATACACCAGCTCTAATCAGCTCGGTCGATGGATACCCTCAGCCCAAGCATACAATGGATATGTTTACGTGTTGGGCGGGTATGCCAGTGGGCCAACCGCTACCGTTGAATATGCATCCATAAATCCTGATGGAAGCTTAGGCGAATGAAGCTACACTTCGCCAATGACCGTGCCGCGTTCTGGTGCCCTGGGTACAGCAGTCCTGAATGGATACTTATATGCTTTCGCCGGAGACAATGAACCCAATGTACATAACACGGTTGAGAAGGCGTTCATAAACCCGGACGGCACTCTTGGGGCATGGTCTTTGGAATCTGATATCCTGCTTGATCGGGTCAATCACACGGGGTGCGCGCAGAGCAATAGACATGTGTACTTGACAGGTGGATATGACATTGAAGCTACATCCGATGATGTGCAAATGGCAGGTGTTTACTATCTGATCGCTGGTGACTGCAATTGCGATGGTGTTGTGGACATCGGGGATGTGGTTTACCTGATCAGCTATTTGTTCAGGAACGGACCGCCCCCCGGCTGCTTGTAAAAATCTATCTCTCGGAATAAAGAAGAGATCTATCTGATGAAAGTTCCTACATAATGGTGTGGAGTGGGCATTTGTGTTCACTCCACTTACTTCCTTTTGTTGGACTTCCATTTTATTCAGCGCGTCGAAAGCTCAGCCATTCCCGCCTGATTAGCAGCTTACCCCAATCTCTTCAGGTTCATTTTCTTATAAGAAAACCCTTACTCAACAGGGAAGAAAGAACCTAAGACTCTCTTTTAAAGTATAATGGGAAAATTTTGGATAAAAAAGTTGGGAGTGGTGGAGGGGGGATGCCCGATTTTGGCGTCGGGTGGTTATGATTGCTCATAACCGCACCACTCCCAATAATGCTTGATTTTATGCCATTTTATATACGCAAATCTTGATAAATTTTATAAGCAATCAGGGTGCCAAATCGACCATAATTTGGCAAAGTTCGGGGAGGAATTACCTTTTCAAAAAAGTTTGATCTAAACCAGCTCAAGGAATGATCACCCCCTCTCTCTTTAAGTGTCTGTAAACTAAGGGGTTATAATCCGTCCACGATCTCGGGGAAAGTGGGACCAAAGCCCATGCCATTCAAAAGTTCAGCGATTAAGATTCGTCTCCCTCAAGAAATTTGTTTGAATCGGATGCAGTTTGATTCCTAATATGTGCAATCTTATTTTGTGTGAAAGCGTTTTAGCCTCTTATCCCCTTGCGAGCTAAAGCCGCCTGTGCCGCTCTTGTGGCCACCTCTCTGGAGACCCCGGTTATCTGAATTATCTTATCCACCGCTTGATCCAGCCACCGAAAAAGCTCGTTTTTAGGATATTTTGCCACCAACTGATCGGTCACCTCATCCGCAATCAAAAGGACATACTCTGCCATCTTCTTTTTTAGCTCGGTATCCAGAAAGGGGATAAGATATCTTTTCACGGCCCAAGCTAAAAGCAAAAGAAGAATAGCACCCAGGGCATTAAAGGTATTGGTGGTGAACCAATCCCCTAAAGCTGTAAATATGCTGAAGGTCATCGACTCTCACCTCCTCTATTAGTGTTTGTAGATTGGACGATTCCGATCACTACATCTACCATTGCAGTTGCCAGCTGGACTGATCTGGAACCTCTGTTTCCTGTCTTAAGATCGTTCCGGAAGGACTGAATATATGAAAAATATACTCAGTGTCAGAAGGATTTAATACAGAATTAGGATACAGATCCATATACCAGTAACCCTCATCGTCTGTCTCTGCGCTTTTATAATAAGGGCTGATGATGATATTTTGATATCTCAAGGGAACCATCTGAACGCTGGCTATTACCTTTGCCCCCACCACAGGTTGATCCTTTATGTCATGAACCCATCCATACACCCGACACAAGCTGGCTTGGGGAGGCGAACCAGGATCGAACCGGTCAGCATAATAGGTGGTATCCTCATCTCCATCCACCTTCAGGGTTTCTGGTGTGCTAAATTGCCATCCAGGCTTAAACAACCTCACGCAGTAAACTCCATTATCTAATGCAAAGAACCCCCGACCCTGGGAATCTGAAGTCAAAAGTGCAATGGTTGAGCTCTGGGTGGAGTCCAGAACCTGAATTTGAGCTAAGGCAATTGAGGAGCTGTCCGAAAGACTTTTACATCTTACCACCACGCCGTTTATTCCGGAACCAGATCCGGAGGTTAAGGTTCTGTCAGGATAATTCCACACAAAAGATGCTCCCCACTGATTATTCTGGTTCATGGCTTTAATCTGAGAGGTGTCGACCGAGGCGGAGAGAGTCTTTACCACGATATCCGTGGTATCCACGAAAGCAATTCGCGTGTGCTTAAGCTCAACCATCGCATCCTGATTTTTTACATTTCCCCAGTCAGTGCGCATGTAAAGCGAGCTATCAGCTATGGACAACAGATTTGAAACATCTGCTTTAAAGTTGGCTTTGTTGATGTCGCTGATGGCACCAAAGGTGGAATCCCTCTGTTCCCTTTTTACTGTATCCAAATTTGCTTTTACATCCTCTATATTCTTTGGAAATTTCCCCACATTCCCATCTCTAACCAAATAGCTATTTGATTGATAAACCCTCTTATCCTTATCCGTATAGTTAAACCAGAAGTAAACCGTATACTGCCCGTAATTCGTCCCATCGAAAGCTCTCTTGGGCAAAACGTAAAGCCCCGTCCGCACTTTGTAGGTGGCGTCTGTAGAAAGTGTGCTATCTATTAAGGTCCCATGGTAAAAT
>JAOZNS010000265.1 GCA_029933635.1 Candidatus Zixiibacteriota bacterium
CCACCCCTTGCTTTTGCCGACTTAATTAGCTGGTAATTCACACCAAGCGTTTAAGTATCCAGCACTCTGGCGACCAATGTATCAATCGATCCCCGCGACACCCCATACAATACATAGAGCGCTCAATTACCTCGTGAACCCCTTCGTCCTCCTTTAACCACCCCTTCTGCTTGAACCATGTGACTACGCGCTGCGCCGCTTCGGGGTCGTTTGGGACCCTGCGGATATCACATCCCCCACAATCAAGGCCACAGACCGCAATCATCCCCTTCTTGGTTTCTCCCATGATTAACCTCCTCCTTCCCACTCACTTTTCTCTCCAAAAGACAAGCAACAAGCCAGCGCGGGAGAAAAGCGCCTATTTCATTGACCCATACCTTTCCAACTCCGGCGGAATGGTAGTCAGACCCAAACCCCACTTAGGGGTAACCGATTAACCCTCTCTGCTGGTCTGCTTATCCCGATAGCGAGCCAGTGCTTCATCCAATGCTCCCTTGAAAGCCTCCGGGTCATCTGGTGTGAAGAGCACCCGACGAATATGCCCTTCGCTCTTGTCAAGCACGATATGTTCTAAGAAATTGGCCCAATCCAGCTTCAATGCAGGCCGGAAGTTCTTTAGATGTAGATCCCCTTTAAGGAGTCCCCTGACCTCGGACTCAGAAATGTCCACCCGTTCGATGTTATCGAAAGGAACAGTCATCTGTCCAAACAGGGTATCGAACTCCAGGTGATCGTCGTAGATGCGGTACTCTTGCCAAAGGCTCTTGATGGTGCTCTTCGATGTGTAGATGGGGGTATCACTCATTTTGACCTTCTCCTTTTCAAATGGTTCCGAATCAATAATTGCCTGAAATTCAGGCATTACTATCTCCGTTTATAAGGTGGGAACTTAGCTTAGTGCGCTTAACTGCCTGCACCGCACTTAAAGATAAAGGGTAAAATCTATCCTGTCAAGGCTTTGTTTTATTAGGATTTAAACCACTCAACCAACGAAAAATTTTCGGCAGATTTCGGACCTGAAGGAAGGCAATCATCCTAACCATCAAAGAAATAAACCTTGACAAATCCAGCTCTCGCTTACAGCGATGTCTCTCTATCCCTCCATAGAGGGAGCATGCAGTTTTTCCGGAACTGGGATATAATGTAAAAAGGGAAGGGAGAAAAACGGGACTTGTAAATGCGAAAATAATATTAAAAAAATCAAAAGGAAGAAAAACTAAAACCGTTAGAACTTGATGCTGTAGTGGATTCAGGAGCTGTTCATCTTTGCATACCTAAACATGTACAAATACAATTAAAATTAGTGATGGGTGACCAAATACTCTTAGGTGCAATTCCCTTGGAAGATATGGATTTGGTAATACTACCTAAGGAAAGAATTTTGGATGTAAATCCTGATAGTCCAAACATTGCAACTTCTGACAAACCAACCCGGCGGCAGCATCCCCTCAATTGGGCGGTTGGCTTCATACGTTTGTTGGGCATCTCCCTTTCGTCACTGCAACATGAAACCTCAGCCAAGCTCCACCGGCAACCAGTGGAGCCCCTCTCCACGAGCGACCAACACCAACCCCCACCCAAACCCCTCGCTCACCTCCAACTCCGCAGCAAGATAGTGGCTGCCGGTTGCCAGTACCTGCCGCACAGATTCCATCCCCAACTCTACATAGCCCCGCGCTGCCCGGTCCGCAAAGCCTCTAAACGTGTTCTCCCCTCTGTAGACCACTTCACCGTCCAACTCCAGCAAGAGTACATCACTGAAACCGAACTCAAACGTGATCTCCCCTTCCTCAGATGTCTCGAAGCGTCGAACCAGGCGTGCCTTCTCTATTGACGTCGGTAAGTAGCGGTTCAAGTTGACCACCCCATTTGGCTCGCAAGCCACTACACCGTAACCTTCGACAAACCAGGTCTCTACAACGCCTGCGGCTATGCTAGGCACCTCTACGCTTGGAATCTCTAATCTCTCACAAGCCGAAACTCGCAAGTCGCAGAAGTACGCCGGGCGAAAGGTCCACACTCCGAACTGCCCCGCCGCTATGGGATGCGCCAGCCGCTCCACTACCAGCGACGATTGTCCATCAACCGATACAGCGGCCCGGATACCACAGTAATCCACCTTCAGCCGGAACCAGCGACCGGTCGGCACTTGCGCCTCTCGCTGGTAACCTGGTCCATGATACAACTGCCAGGTGTTCGACCCGTGGAACACTGGGTCATACTGCAACGCATCCCACTCGCCACTGACGTGGGGGACAGCGTAGGCCAACTCGAAGTTCAGGACGTCTGCAACACGGAAAGCCACCCCCGGATAGGCTGACCCATCTGTGCCAATCAACACCTCTAAGCTGGCATCCTTCACCCCGCTTTCGGGAGCCAGAGCCAGACCATTCTCCAGCCGCAATGCCTCGCGCCCCTGCCAGGTGACAACCTCAGCCTGCGCAGCGCGGATCTCCAGGTCGTAAAGACTAATAAGGGTATCCTCCATCTTCAATGACTCCTTTCTATTCCGGGACCATGATCTTGTCGCCGTCTCGGCGCGCCCAACGACCTCGAGCTAAGCTGCGCTGCAAGTCCATTCCGACATATTTTCCCCTCACTCGCGGCGTTAGCTCCATCCGCTTGTTGAGCGGCGTTCATTTAGCCTACTGTTCTGGGCGCGTATGCTCCACCTGGAATTGTCCATGTATCTAAACCTAATGCGCCTGGACTGTCATCATCCCGTACTACGCACATCACCTTATAGACAGGGCGAAGCTTCGAATGTAGAATTGAGAATGAAAGCACCTGCAGTCTGGGACTAAGGTCATTGTTCACCTCTCCCTTTCTGCCTCCAAAACTTGACACAAATTTTAAGAAGTTGCCTTATGAAGAAGGCTTGGGTGCCCTCCGAATGATCCACTCCCCCTTAGCCGCTTTGAGGTCGAGCCGTGAAGTTCTTGACCCTTTCAATTTGCAGTTTCAGCGGTTCAGGCGGGAGTTCCTATGGTGATGACATTCACAAAACTAAGTGCTTTATCTCATAAGTTCGGTGACGTATTATTATACTGCATGGGCTTAAGGAATTAGACTGCTATGAGAGCTTAGCCAGCATAGCTGATAAATCAACCCTCGTAAACTTCCATTCAAAAGGCTTGGCTATTTCTTCATACCGCTTTTGGAAATTGATAATCACCTCAGCCAAAGCCCCAAGGGAGGGAAAATCATTTGGAGTCAGCACTTTTCGCTGCAGGATGGAAAACTAAACTACTACCGCCTAAAGGCGGTAGGTTTATGGGGTAGCCATAGAA
>JAOZNS010000266.1 GCA_029933635.1 Candidatus Zixiibacteriota bacterium
TTTTCATCCAAGATAATAAACAAGGGTGGATACTATCTACCTGTTTATTTACATACCACAAAACATTTTTTTCTTGACAATTAAGCCGTGAGGCTTATATAATTATAAAACTATGGTCTGGCATGAAGAAGCATATCTGGAGGGGAAAACAGATGAATCATAAACGAGGGAGAATACTTCGCTTTTTGATTTTTCTTTCTCTTCTCTATGGATTTGTAACCGCACAGGAGCTTGCCTGGTATTGCCGACCATATGGGACCATCAATTACCGGGGTGATCTGGCTCCGGATGGGTTAAAAGTCAAGGCCTTCATTCAAGAGAAAGAATTTGCCTCCAGCCAGACTAAAGATGGAGGATATAGCTTGGCGATTCCCAAGGACGATCCTGCAACCGCCAAAAAGGAGGGGTGGGCCGAAGGGGACATCATCACCATCAAGGTAGGTGGCTACACAGCCCTCCCCAGCTTCAAGGCTTTTGCCGGATCGCAAAGGAGGGATCTACGGGTTCCTACCTTGGGGGTAGAGCTGAGCACCTGGGGCAAGATCAAGGCACTCTTCAAATGATATTGCTCCATAAAAGGAATCTAACTTCTGTCGAGCCTTGGGTGGCTTTTTGCTGAAACTAAATCCTTAACCATTCGTAAATTTAATAAAAGGAGATACCATGAAGTTGACAAGCCGAGAGATAGGCGATGTGATAGTGCTGGAGCCCAAAGGCAAGATAATGGGCGGACCGGATGCAACCACTTTGCACGACAAGCTTCATGAGTTTATTGACCAAAACAAAAAAAAGGTGGTGATCGATTTAGCCAAGGTGGATTGGATGAACAGCACTGGACTTGGAATTTTGATTTCAGGTTTGACCACCCTGAGAAATAACGGAGGCGAGCTGAAGCTGGCGAACGTCACTCAAAAGATTAAAAGCCTTTTGACCATAACCAAACTCATCACCGTGTTTGAATCTTTTGACTCACTGGATGAGGCAGTAGCAAGCTTCAATAAATAGAGGATACCGAACGAAGGGCATTCGAAAAGAGTCTCTTTTGGAATTGTAGCCAGATTTCGCAAGAAGGTAGGTTGGCAAACCTGCCTTTTTTATTTTGCATTTTGTCTCTTAACCTATTTTGAGAGAACGGAAACTCGATGAACGGAGAACTTTTACATGAACCGATCAGGTAAGGGCTCTGGTAGAAGGATGAGGGCTCCCAAAATCGTGCGAAAAAACAACCAGATGGAGATTCCCAGCACTTTAGACCATCTGCCCAAGGTGAATCAGTTTGTTGAGAGAAAATTAAGAAAACTTGGATTGAATGAAGATCTGATAGCAGACATAGCCATCTCAGTCACCGAGGCGGTAACCAATGCGGTCGTCCATGGAAACAAAAACGATTTAAGCAAAAAGGTAAAGATAAGTCTGAAGGCTAACTCCTCGTGTGTGGAGGTGACCGTGGTGGATGAAGGTGGAGGGTTCGATTCGGAGGATCTTCAATCCCCAATCAAAAAGGAGAACCTGTTAAAGAACGCGGGAAGAGGAATCTTTATCCTAAAGTCACTCATGGATCAAGTCAATTTCTCCTATAGACCCAGGAAGGGAACAGAGGTGAAGATGATCAAATTTCTCATTTAGGAGAGATTATCTTTCCTCTGGTCACTTTAATATGGTGTAGGTGATGGGGTAAGAAAGGTTTAAACAAAACTCTTGGCAAGCGGAGAAGTTTAGCTGTAGAATCTACGGACAATTCTGGTTGACCAGGTTTTCCATCAGATGATAAGCCTCGTTTATTAGAGCTTTGGGAGTTTTCAGGTGAGCTTTCGGATTTTGGTAGCTTCAATTTATCTGGCTTGTGGTGCTGTTCTACTTTTTCTGGGCGGAGTGATCTTAAAGGAAAATCCCAGAAGTCAGATCAATCGGGTCACCAGCTTTATGCTTTTCTTTGCCGGGCTGGGTCCCCTTTTGGCTTCTTTGGGCACTTTCATGGGCACGACCGGGAAGGGTGATTCTTTTGCAGGCTCTCCCTTTACCCACAACATATTCTATGTATGGGAGTTCTTCTTCCCCTTTCTTTTGCTCTTCTCTCTGATCTTCCCGGAAGAGAATCAATACATAAAAAGATATCCCAAGCTTAAATACTTAGTATTCATCCCCCATCTGTTCCACATCATGCTGGTCTTGATATTTTACCAGCCAGAGAAGATCATCCGTTCCTTGGATTTAGAAAAGATGGGCGCCTTAGCCAGATTCTTCTTAGATCCCATCTCCTTGGTTTTGAAATACGTGGCAGTATTTTTTGGAATCCTGTATGATATACATGTGCAGACATTCTCCTTGATAAACCTACTTTTTTTGATCTCTGCTGTGGCGTTACTTTACGGTGGCTACAAAAAGATCAAGGTTCCCACCCTTAAGAAACAGGTTAGCCTCCTGATATGGGGGATAAGATCCTCGGTGGGTCTTTATACGGTTGCCTTTATTCTTCCCGTTTTAACCCCGCTTAAGTTATCCGAAAACGTAAGATATTTTTTAACCATCGTGGCATTGGTTACCGGGAGTGGATCCATCGCCTGGGCAATCATCAGACACCACTTCTTAGATGTCAGGCTGATCGTAAGGCAGAGCTTGGTCTATTTCCTCACCTCCGCCTTTTTCGTTGGTCTTTACTTTCTCATCTTGAGGCAGTTCAGTAAACTGCTCGAGAATCTGATCGGAAAACAGACCCCAGCCATAGAGGTGGGATTCGTGATCTTAGCCATCATCTTCTTTCAACCCATCATGGGTCAGCTTGACGATCTGATAAAGAAGTTCTTTATCAGGGAAAGATTCGATTATCGAGGAATGATGGAGACGTTCAGTCGGAAGCTGGTGACCATCTTCGATCTTGAATCGCTCAAGGAGACGGTGGCGGATACCTTGAAAAACCAGATGCTGGTAGAAACTGTGTGTATCTGTATGTTTCAGCCAAGGAAAGATAAAGAATCTAAAAGTGGCGAATACATACTCTACCCCCACCTTCCATCATCTAAAGCCGGGGAGGTCTTCGAGAAAGATGATCCTTTACTTTTGGGGTTAAAGGAGAAGACCGGCCCCACTGCATTCGCGGATTTAAGGATTTTGGGGGAGAAAAGCCCTCTATTTGAAAGGCTCGACCAGCTGGGGATTTTTCTGGTAGTTCCCCTGATCAGCCAAGAAAGGCTGGTCGGCTTCATTGGCTTATCTAAAAAGATCACCCGATTCAGATATTCCTATGAGGATATTACTCTTTTAGATGTACTGTCCAATC
>JAOZNS010000062.1:0-10976 GCA_029933635.1 Candidatus Zixiibacteriota bacterium
CGGTTTATCCTTTTTGTGTTCAGCTGTCATATTTTTTGAGCTTCTGGCTTTGCCAGTAGGGGAGAGGATGGTGGAAAAGATCGCCTTTCCCTGGATTCTGTCAGGAAGATTTCACACAAGTTTTGGCTTTCTGATTGATCCCCTCTCCTCGGTTATGATTTTGGTGGTTTCTGGAGTAGCTTTTCTCATTCATATTTACTCCACCGGATATATGGTTGAGGATCAGGGATATGCTCGATACTTCTCATATTTGAACCTTTTCACCTTCTTCATGTTGATGCTGGTTCTATCCAACAACTTTCTGCTTCTTTACTTGGGATGGGAAGGGGTTGGACTCTGCTCTTATCTTTTGATCGGCTTCTGGTATGAGAAAAAAACAGCCGCAGATGCAGGCAAGAAAGCTTTCATAGTCAATCGAATTGGAGATTTCGGCTTTGCCTTGGGTGTGATGCTGATCTTCTGGACCTTCGGGAGTCTGAACTTCACCCATGTTTTTGAAACCGCCCCGCAAATTTTAGCTTTGGGAGAAGGATTGGCTACCGCCATCACTCTGCTTTTATTCATGGGAGCCACTGGCAAATCTGCCCAGATACCTCTTTACGTATGGCTCCCTGACGCCATGGAGGGTCCAACTCCGGTCTCTGCCTTGATTCATGCTGCCACCATGGTTACCGCAGGAGTTTATATGGTGGCAAGATGCCATGCGCTTTTCCTTCTTTCTCCAATAACGATGGGAGCGATAGCTTTGGTGGGCACAGCAACTGCTATCTATGCGGCATCCATTGCCTTGGTGCAAAATGACATCAAAAGGGTGTTGGCTTATTCAACAATCAGCCAGTTAGGGTATATGTTTTTAGCCTGTGGAGTGGGAGCCTTCGCCGCAGGAATATTTCACCTGATGACCCATGCTTTCTTTAAGGCTCTTTTGTTTTTGGGAGCAGGCTCGGTCATGCACGCCTTATCAGGAGAGCTGAATATGCAAAAGATGGGCGGTTTGAAGAAGTATCTGCCCATCACTTTCTGGTGCTTTCTTGCCGGAACCTTAGCCATCTCTGGAATTCCTCTGTTTTCTGGATTCTTCAGCAAGGATGAAATCTTGTGGAAGGCATTCGCAAGCCCGCACGGACATCTCCTTCTCTGGTTGATAGGAGTGATTACCGCTGGATTGACCGCATTCTACATGTTCAGATTGCTCTTTATGACCTTCTTAGGAAAATCCAGAGTGGATCCGGGGGTTGAAACCCATGTTCACGAAGCCCCCAAATCCATGACCATCCCTCTGGTGATTCTGGCAGTGCTTTCGGTTATCGGCGGATATGTGGGCGTTCCTCATTCGCTGGGAGGTACAAACAGATTTGAAGGCTTCTTGGCACCCGTTTTTGAGAAAGCTCATTCGATCGCTCATCCAATCACTCAGAGGACCTCTACCGAGTATCTACTGATGATCATCTCGGTAATGGTGGTTTTGGCGGGCATTCTTATTGCCCGTAGATTTTACCTCCAAAATCCGAAAATTCCCAAGAGGCTGGCCCAAAGATACAGCTTTCCCTATCGGGTCCTGTTTAACAAATATTACGTTGACGAGCTTTACGCGAAAGTTTTCGTAAATCCCCTTTTGAACCTATCTTTGTTTTTATGGAAAAAATTTGATGTTTTAGTGATAGATGGCTCGGTCAATGGAGTGGCGACTTTTGTTAAGGGGGTTGGTCAAGTGACCAGAAAGTCTCAAACCGGATATTTGCGCAACTACGCGCTTTCGTTGATCTTTGGTGCTGTGTTGATTTTGGTCTATTACATCTTCAGGTAAGATCATGCTGGATAGCTGGATATTAACCATAATTACTTTTTTTCCTCTTTTAGGGGTTTTCACACTGCTTGTCCTCCCTTCCGAGAAGCAGGATGCATTCAGAATAATTGCATTTATCTTTTCCGTGCTGAACGCCATATTTTCGCTTTATCTCTATTTCAACTTCCCCGTCGAGTCCTCAACCATGCAATTTTCGATCAATAAGGGCTGGATCAAAAGCTTGGGTGTAAGCTATCATCTGGGCATCGATGGAATCAGCCTGTTTTTGGTTCTTCTGACCACGTTTCTTACTCCCCTGGCAATACTGTCATCCTGGTCTGCTGTTACCAACAGAATTAAAGGCTATTATATTTCCATGTTATTCTTGGAAACCGGGATGATCGGCGTTTTCGTATCTTTGGATCTGTTCTTATTTTATGTCTTCTGGGAGCTGATGCTCATACCTATGTATTTTCTTATAGGCATCTGGGGTGGACCCAGAAGAATATATGCCACGGTCAAGTTCGTGCTGTTCACCATGACCGGATCGCTTCTGATGCTGGTGGCGATTTTGGTTCTCTATTTCATGAATCATAATTTTACTGGCATATACACGTTCGATCTTCTCCAGATAACCAAACTCCCCATCCCTCCGGGTGCACAGCTCTGGTTATTCTTTGCCTTTGCTTTAGCTTTTGCCATAAAGGTTCCCATGTTTCCCTTCCACACTTGGCTTCCAGATGCCCATGTGGAAGCACCCACCGCTGGATCGGTGATTTTGGCAGGTGTGTTGCTGAAGATGGGGACTTATGGCTTTTTGAGGTTCTGTCTTCCTCTCTTCCCCAATGCGTTTATAGATTACGTGCCCCTTTTCTCCATTCTGGCAATAATCAGTATCATCTATGGCGCCTTGGTTTGCATCAGACAGGATGATGTAAAAAGCCTGGTGGCGTTCTCTTCGGTGAGCCATTTAGGTTTTGTGATGCTGGGACTTTTTGCTTTAAACCTTCAGGGGATGCAGGGGAGCATACTTCAAATGATCAATCATGGCATCTCCACCGGGGCTTTATTCTTGATAGTGGGAATGCTCTACGAAAGAAGGCACACTCGGCTAATTGCGCAGTTTGGAGGAGTCTCGAAAAAAATGCCCGTATTTTCTGCATTATTCATGATAGTGGCTCTTTCCTCCATTGGGCTTCCCGGAACCAACGGTTTCGTGGGAGAGTTCACCATTCTTCTGGGAACATTTAAGTCCAATGTACCCTATGCAGTGATGGGAGCTGTGGGAATAATCTTAGCGGCAATATATATGTTGTGGATGTATCAACGAACCATGTTTGGGAAAATCACCACGCCGGAAAATGAAAACCTGAAGGATTTGAACTTAAGGGAGAAAATGGTCTTGATCCCCTTGATTCTGGCTATCTTCTGGATCGGTCTTTACCCCAAGCCATTTTTTACCAAGATGGAAGCTTCAGTTAAAAGCCTGATAGAATATGCCCGGATAAAGTGTGAGAAAAATCAGCTTTTGGAGGAGGGGGTGCAAGTGAATTCCCGGCAGATGAAACTAATGAAAAAGATCGAATAAAGGAAGTCCAAAGTTAGAATCAGGACATGAAGTGCAAAAACTTGCCTTTACAAACATAAGCAAGGTGATGCACTCCGCTTCAAAACTGAAAGAGATTTAGATGGACTGGATCATGCCAGCAGTTGATTTTAATCTTTTTCTTCCAGAGATCCTCCTTTGCGTTTTCGCAATTCTTATTTTGATTCTGGATCCTTTTCTCTCCAGAGATAAAAAGATCATCTCCGGACATCTAAGCTGGATAACCATAATCTTAGCGTTTTCAGCTAATTTGAATCTCTGGGATTTACAAAAAACCACCTTCAGCCAAATGTTTTTGGTGGACAATTACGCTGTCTTCTTCAAATCCATCTTTTTGATTGGATCTCTTCTGGTCATCTTCTTCTCCATGAATTATCTGAAGAGAGAAGAGCTCTTACGTGGCGAATATTTCAGCTTGATTTTATTTTCTACCCTGGGGATGATGCTTTTGGCATCTGGTTTCGATCTGGTGGTCATCTTTTTGGGTCTGGAGATTATGTCCCTCTCGCTCTACGTCTTAGCAGGGTTTAAAAGAGCGGACCTAAATTCCAACGAGGCTTCTTTGAAATACTTTCTGATGGGAGCATTTGCTACCGGATTTCTACTTTATGGAATCGTGATGATTTATGGAAGCACTGGAAGCACCAACTTGGAGCAGATAATCAAAAGCATCGCCTTTGGTGAAGCTGATCCCAATCTTTTGGTCTGGGCTGGTGCAGGATTGCTTCTGGTAGGTTTTGGGTTCAAGATAGCTTCAGTTCCTTTTCATATGTGGGTGCCGGACGTGTATCAGGGTGCACCCACTCCAATAACTGCATTCATCTCTACAGGTCCCAAGGCCGCAGGGTTTTCTGCACTTCTGCGAGTATTTCTTTTCTCCTTCATAACCATAAAGCTGGATTGGACCTCAATCGTCTGGATCATGGCCGCTCTGACCATGACCGTGGGGAACGTCATCGCCATCCTTCAGTCTGATATCAAGAGGATGCTGGCGTATTCGTCCATAGCTCACGCAGGATATGTTCTGGTGGCTCTGGTGGCTGGGGGAGAGAGCGGAATCTCCAGCGCGCTCTTTTATCTTTTAGCTTATACCTTCATGAATATAGGAGCTTTCACCGTGGTGATTGTGCTGGGAAGAAAGGGTGAGGAGAATACTAATTTAGACGATTACTCCGGACTCGGAGCTAAAGCTCCTCTCTTAGCAATCCTGATGTCGGTCTTTATGTTCTCACTGGCAGGATTTCCACCCACCGCTGGATTTATGGGAAAAATCTATGTGTTCAGTGCTGCGGTAAAATCAGGATTTGTGGGACTGGTCATAATCGGCGTGCTGAACAGTTTGGTCTCTGTTTACTACTACTTGAGGGTTATAGTAATTATGTTTATGCATCCACCAGACATTAAGATGGAGAAGGTTACCATAACTTTCGGCGCCACCATTGTGTTGTTAGTCTGCACCTGGGGAGTTTTACAGCTAGGTATATTCCCCGAAAGAGTGCTTAGTTTAGCTCAAGCCTCGGTCTCCTCCATATTTTAGCAGATGTAGTGGTGAAGCTTTGGCTTCACCTCATTGGAGTCAACTGACCAAATCAAAAGGGAGAATCTTCAGATTCACCCCTACAGATATTGGGTCTTTTTTCTTTTCTGAAATTCTTTTGCTTGGTGCATGAAAGCTTCTAATTGGGTAAGCTCGTTTGCATCCTCCAGTCCCTCGTAGGCTAAGTTAAGCCAGGGAACGTTGCCAAAATCTTCTCTCAATTTCTTTGATATGGCGGTGACCACGGTTCCGGGCATGCAGGTGAAAGGCATGGTATTGACTATTCCAGAAAGACCCTGGTGGATGTAATCGATAGCTTTCCCGATGGATAATATGGCTTCGCCTCCAAAGGACTCGTGCAAATAAGGGCTGGCAAGATCCAGCATATGTCCCATTTTAGGCTCGTGACATTCCAGAATTGCCCCTTTAAGTTTTTTCTCTAACTGACGCTCTTTCCTTCTCTGTATCCAGTCGGTGAGCCACCCTTTAACATAGTCTTTGTATTTTCTTTTCAGGATGCTGTGTCTTTTATACATGTGTGTGGTATAGTTGATCCATTCAGCCATGCTGGCAATCCAAGCTTCGCCACCTAAGGATTCGATCTTTTTGATCAGATCGTTGTTTGAGAATCTGTTCCATCTTATATAAATCTCACCCACCACCCCGATGATGGGCTTTCTTTCCCCTGAATTTCTGTCGATTCTGGCGAACATCTCCTTAGCCCAAAGGAGAGTCTCTTCTATGTCTCCTCTTGACCTTATGGTTCGAGCCAATTGTTCAAGGCACCGCCGGTATACTTTGTCGGTCTCACCCTTATTTTTCTCATAAGGTCTGGTTTGATGCAGAAGCTTTATCAAAAGGTCGGTTGCCACCATCCCCTTCCAGGCTAATTTGCGGAAGTCACCGTCAAGATTCGATACTGTGGAATAAGCATCTTTAGAATCGGGAGAGATAATGGGAACATTCGAATACCCCAATTCATCTAAGATCACTCGATGCAGATTATGATATTGCCCGAATCGACAGGGTCCATTGGCTTTGGGCATGAAGAAGGCGACCTTATTCGGATCGATCTCTTTTCTCCTTAGGAACTCTAAAAGATCTCCAGTGGTGAGAATGCAGGGATAGCATTCCTTCCCGGAGGTAAATTTCCTACCCAGAATAAGTGTATTCTCGTTGGATTCATCCATAACATGCGCCTCCTGCCCGCAGGCTTCCATAGCAGCTTTAAAGGCAAAGGCGTGATCACACATATAAGGGATGTACAAGATTCTGTGGTCCTTAAATTCTTTGGATTTATATCTTCGGAGGATTGGTTTGATTTCTTTTGGCGGCTGGTATTTTTTCAGACTATCCAGGAAGGCCTCACAACGGGTGATGATCCCAGCATCAGCCGAATGCTCGTCCAGCTCAATTAAAAGAAAAGGTTTTCCTGCCAGATTCTTTTTAAAGAAATGGATTATAAAAGAGTCGGGGCCACAGCCGAAATTGGACACATACAAGCCAAAAAGATTTTTGTGATTCTTTAAGACCTCTGATGCCGCTAAGATCCTTTGTCCATATTTCCAGTACATATTGGGAAGATGATCTTTCTTGATTTTGGGATCGAAACATAAAAAATCCATGGGGATGGCCCATACGCCCAGATCAGCCAGTTTTTTGGAAAGATTCAGGCTAAGCTCTGAATCGCAGGTATTATAAGGTCTTCCCACCACCAGGATAGCCTTTTGATCCTCCTTCAGGTTCTGTAAAATATCTTTTCCCTTGGAGGAAAGTCTTCTGTAAAATTCTTCCTGACACCTCTCCGCTTTAACCAAAGCCTTTAGTATTCTTCTTCTTTTGATCCTCAATTTTTTGCCCAATCTGACTAAGGTTCTCAAAAGGATGTCTTGGTCCAGCTGAAAATAAACCGGAAAAGAAAGGAGTTGGGTGGAGTAGTTGTGAAAGTTTATAGCAGCTTTTATCACATAAGGCAAGGACTGAACATAAGGACAGGAGTAATTCTCTTGATTGTGATCCTCCTCCTTTTTCATATTGATCAGGCTGGGAAGGAAAATGTAATCCACCCCTTTATTTAAAAGATTTAAGATATGGCCGTGTGCCACCTTAATTGGAAAACAGGTTTCGGAAAGAACCTGTTCCACACCCTGACGTATAATATTTTTGTTGGTTGGATCAGATAGCACCACCTCAAAGCCCAACTCTTCAAAAAAGGTAGCCCAATAGGGAAAGTACTCATAAAAAAACAAACATCGAGGAAAGCCGATCCTTCCTCTTATACCGACCTTTGAATCAGGTGCAACAAATTCTTTATGAAGGTTAAACAATAATTTTTCCCTTTCCCTGAAAAGATCAGATCCGCTGGTTCCATAGGAAAGGTCTGCTTTTTTTGATTTTCTTCTGGTGTCGTACTTTTCGCACCGGCTTCCGTAAAAAAGAGGCGGCTCTCCTTCTACCTTCACCTGCTTTATCTCACAGCAGTTGGGGCAGTCCTTACATTCGAAGGTGGAGATTGAATATTGTTTTTCGGAAAGATCAAACCCTTTGAATTTGCTTTCTTTTCCTTTATATTCTTCCATGGCTAAGATGGCAGCACCTATGGCGCCGGTGACATCATGATGGGGGGGAACGGTGATTTTTTTTCCGATCACCTTTTCGAATGCCGCCACCACCGCCTTATTCCAGGCTACCCCACCCTGGAAAAAGATGTGTTCACCCACCCTTTTGTCGCCTACCACCTTGTTCAGATAGTTATACACGATGGAGTAAGCCAGCCCGGCAACCAGATCCTCTTTGGGCACGCCAGCCTGCTGGTGCGCCACCAGATCCGATTCCATGAAGACGGTACAGCGCTCCCCACAGTTGACCGGACATTTCGACTTAAGAGCTAACTCTCCGAACTCTCGCTCGATATTGATGGCAAGTTTTTCTGCCTGTTCCTGCAAAAAGGATCCGGTCCCTGCGGCGCAAACTTTATTCATCTCGAAATCCACAACCGTTTGATCCTGAAGGCTGATATATTTTGAATCCTGTCCGCCGATCTCAAATATGGTGTCCACGCGGGGATCAATATTGACAGCGGCAACAGCCTGAGCGGTGATCTCGTTGTGCACCGCATCCGCTCCGACGAAATCCCCGGTAAGATATCTCCCCGAGCCAGTGGTTCCCACCCCCAGAATGTTCACTTTGTCCTTGATCTGGTCTCCCACTATCTTAAGCCCCCGTTTCACCGCTTCAATAGGACGTCCTTCGGTCATAAGATAAACCCGGGCGATTACCCTTTTCCCCCTGTCTATGGCTACCACATTGGTGGATAAAGAGCCCACATCGATCCCTAAGAAGGCCTCGATCTTCTCATTTTGGGGGACCTGGTGGGTTTTGGTTATTTCATAATATTTATTTTCTGGAAATGCAAATACTAAAGGCTCCTTACCTTTATGCTTTTCTCTGTGTGAAGATAAATATTCGTCCAGTCGACTTAAGCCTAAGAAAGGTGCTTTTTCCTTTGGGGTTCTCAGCATGGAGAGAACCGCCCCGATAGCCCCCATCTCCTTGTAAAATGTTGGAATTATCAGCTCGCCTCCGGTAAGTCCAAATACGCTCTCAAAAGCCTTTCTCATTCCTAAGTTAGCCGCTACCCCACCTTGGAAGGAGATGGGCTTTTGGATCTTCTTTCCTTTGGCAATAGAGCCTTTGAAATTTCTGGCCATAGCAAAGCATAAACCGGCAACGATATCATAATCAGGGGTAGCAATTTGTTGTAGATGAATCATGTCCGATTTGGCAAAGACGCTACATCTTCCAGCGATGCGTGGGGGATGCTTGGATTTGAGTGCCAGTTGTCCAAATTCATCCTCTATGGATATCTTCAATCGCTTAGCTTGCTGATCCAGAAACGAGCCGGTGCCGGCGGCACAAAGCGTGTTCATGGAGAAATCTTCCAGGACCGGAGCTTTCAAATCATCATCCCATCGCAAAAGGATCAGCTTGGAGTCTTCACCTCCCATCTCGATGATGGTTCGGACCTGAGGACACAAAAATCCAGTAGCACCAACCTGAGCCACCACCTCGTTAACGAAACTCCCCCCCAGGATGGAGTTTATCAGTTTTCCGCCACTGCCGGTGGTAGCCAGAAATTTTATCTCATCCGGATTGAATCGCTCAAAAAGATTTTCCAGTATCAGCTTCAAGGTGAGAAGGGGTTGCCCTTGGGAGCGGCGATAGTAGGTTTGAAGTATCTCCATTTGTGGCGAAAGAAGCGCCACCTTCACGCTGACAGATCCAATATCAATGCCCAGAGACAGATTTCGATTCATTTATTGAAATGTTGAAAATAGGGTTTCAATCCATTGAAAATCTGAAGAGCAACCACTCTGCTCCTCAATCCAAAGTTGAGCTAAATTATATAAATTCAAACAAAATTTGTAAAGAGTTTTTTACCTCATCTCAAAAATTAATTGAGAAGGAATAACTTTCATGACTTAGATAAATTTACACAAAAATTCAAAAGAGTGGGACAGATCCGCAGGATCCACAGGAGGAGATCAAATTCTCCTTTATTGAAGGAGGAATTTAAGAGACCCCCATTTCATAGAAGGGCAGGGGCATCTTCGCCTGTCCGTTTCCATGGTGCTGGAAGCCCCACCTACCTTGCTTATATTAAAAACCAAGGGGAATTTCCTATCCCCCCAAATTGGGCAATAAAAAAGAGGATAGCCATTGAGCAACAAAAGCGAGGCGGCTTTTTTGCTCAACTTGCTATCCTCGGAAGGATGTTAACAATTTCCTGCCCCGATTTTTTTATCGGCAATTTGTGCGATCTCTTTATAGCCCAAATTTCCCAGATTCTGCTCAGAATATTTTTAACCTTCCACCAATTTTATCATTATCCTTCGGTTACGTGGTCCATCAAATTCACAGAAATATATCCCCTGCCAGGTGCCCAAAACCAGATTGCCCTGATCTACCAACAAAGTCTCAGAACAACCGATGATGCTTGCTTTTATATGGGCGGAAGCATTGCCCTCCAGATGAGAGTAGTTATCATCGAATGGGATGACCTTGTTCAGTTCAACGATGATATCTTTTCGCACTGAAGGATCAGCGTTTTCATTTATGGTCACCCCGGCTGTGGTGTGGGGAACATATATGGTGCATAACCCAGACTCAATCTTTGCCTCAGAAATTACCTTCTCTATCATATGCGTGATATCAACCAATTCTACTCTGCTGGATGTTTTAACCTTTAATTCTTTCATCATGTTATCACCTCTTTGTTCAACTGGGGATGAAGGAGCGGTCGTAGATGGATCAGATTTTAAGTTGGCAGATTAAGTGAACAATGCTTCAGCAAACCAGGCTGGCTCAAATCTTTGAAAATCATCCGGTTTTTCACCCAGCCCCACATATTTGACCGGAACTTTAAATTGGTCTGCAATGCCAATGGTAATTCCCCCTTTGGCAGTTCCGTCCAATTTGGTTAAAAAGATTCCGGTAACTCCCACCGCATCATTAAACATTCTCACCTGTGACAAGCCATTTTGCCCGGTGGTGGCATCAATCACTAAAAGAACCTCATGAGGTGCTCCCGAAAGAGCTTTTCCCATCACCCTCTTTATCTTTTTCAGCTCCTCCATCAGGTTGATTTTGGTGTGAAGCCTTCCCGCGGTATCAGCTATCACTACATCCAATCCCCTGGCGCAGGCGGCTTTTGTAGCGTCAAATGCAACTGATGCCGGGTCTTGATGAGGTTGGCTTCTTATCATCTCCACCCCCACCCTCTCTGTCCAGATTTCAAGCTGTTCTCCAGCAGCTGCCCGGAAAGTATCGCATGCCGCCACTAAAACCTTTTTCCCCTGATCCTTATAATGCTTGGCTAACTTGGCAATGGAGGTGGTTTTCCCGGTGCCGTTGACCCCCACCACCATGATCACATGCGGAGAGGATAAATCATCATCTGATGATTTGCCCGAACCTAAGATAAAAGAAACCTGATCCTTAAGTAACCTGAGGACCCTTTTCGAATCCTCAATTTTTTCTTTTTGGGA
>JAOZNS010000062.1:10986-12382 GCA_029933635.1 Candidatus Zixiibacteriota bacterium
CAACGTCCGCCTCAATCAATATCTCCTCTATCTGATCTAAAAGCTTTTGCTCGATCCGGGCATGCAGTCGTACCACCTGCGTAATTTTGCCTAACAGATTCTCCTTGGTTTTGGAAAGACCATTCTTCAGCTTTTCTAAGGAAAATTTCACAGATACCTCTTTTTTGGACCTCCACGTTTGGATGCCCGATTGACAAAATTGAAGTTTAGCCCTCTTTTGTCGTCACCACCTCATGTTTGTCAAATTTGACCGATACGATCTTTGAAACTCCGGGCTGTTCCATGGTGACTCCATACAAAATATCCGCCGCCTCCATGGTAAGCTTATTATGGGTGATAATGATAAACTGGGTGTTTGAACTGAAGTTCTTAATAAGCTTCAGGAACCTGACGACGTTTGCGTCATCCAGAGGTGCATCCACCTCATCTAAGATACAAAAGGGGCTTGGTTTCACCAAATAGATGGCAAAAAGCAAGGCGATGGCAGTTAAAGCTTTCTCACCGCCGGAAAGCTGAGAGATGTTTAAAAGTCTTTTTCCATAAGGACGAGCCGATATCTGAATGGGAGACTCCATAGGATCGGCTGATTCAGCCAGTCTTAAGTCGGTCTCTCCCCCATCGAATAGTTCCTCGAAGACCTTCTGAAAATTGAGCTTGATTTGATCGAAGGTTTGGGAGAAAAGGGTCTGGGCGGTATGATTGATTCTTGCAATGGTGGAGGTCAGAGTCCGTTTGGCTTCGGTGAGATCTTTAATCTGATTTTGCAAAAAGTCCAACCTATTTTTGGCGGACCGATATTCTTCTAAAGCTAAGAGGTTAACCGTCCCGATGGACTGTAGTTTTTCCTTTTTTCTATTTAACTCCCCCTTTAAAGTTTCTAAATCTTGCATCTCTTGAGCGGCTGAAGGCTTAAGTTTTTCTAAATCTGTTTGATACTCCTCCCAGATTCTATCTTTTATATTGGTCAGCTGAGAGGATAGTTCCACCTTCTCCATCCTTAGCTGATGTAGCTGGTCCGATGCTTTTTCTTTGAGCTGACGCGAAATTTTTAGATTCTTCTCTTTGAGGTTTAAGCTTTCCTGTAATCGGATCTGTTCCTCCACCTTCGAATTTAATTTCGTCTTCTCCTTCTCCATTTCCTGGAAGGTCTGTTTTAGCTCCTCTTCCTTTTCAGCGATGACCTGAGCGATCTCTTTTATTTCCTGGGTGCACTCCTCCAACTCCCTTTCTTTTGCCATCTGGGCTTTTTCTATCTCCCCGATCAATTCGGTAAACCTTGTCAATTCACTCTTTACCTGTTCCTCTTTGCTTTCTAATGAGACCAGTTCAATCCTTAGCTGGTTAACCTTTTTAAAGGTATCTGTATGGAAAGTCTCGGTTTTCTTTACCTTACGTT
>JAOZNS010000267.1 GCA_029933635.1 Candidatus Zixiibacteriota bacterium
TTCATCATCTAACCCAGTTCGTAGGGCGGGCATCCTGCCCGCTAGATCACTTGAATAATCGCAGGACTAGAAGCCCCGCCTACCGAGCTTACTCCTCTCCACACAACGGAAGGTTCGTAGGCCCGGGGGGGCATCCTGCCCGCCAGATCACTTGAGCTTGTGCGGGTCTGGGAGCCCTTCAGGGTGAACCTTTCCTTCGACACTGACTCTCAGGACGAAGTGCAGGATGAACCCCGCTTACGCTCTTCCGTCCATACCTCTCCCCCTTTAATCCCCCTCTCCACTATGAGGGGGAAACAGGGGGTGAGGTCAAAACCACCAGCTCTTTTTCGTCAAAGACCTCGTTTTTCATATTAGCTAATTATGCCAGAAAAATTCCCGTTCACACCTCTCCTCCTTAATCCTCCTCTCCCCCGCCTCTGGCGGGATTTTCAACATGGAATGGAGAGGGATGCGTCCTGAAGGGGACAGAGAGGGTGAGGTCAAAACAGCTTATCTATAACCCAGATCAGAATTATTATCGATATGATCGAATCAATCACCACCAAAATTGAATACCTCACATCTCGCCAGGTGACATCACGGGAAAATGGCGATTTGGTCAAAAGAAATTTGAACTTCTCACCCCTGCGGGAAACTGACACCTTCTGCCAACCCTTCAAAATCAGCCTGAGGATCAGGATGAATATAAGAAAAAGTATGGCTATCTCAAACCCGCTGAAATCGTGCATATCAGTTAAATCTTTCTGCAAAAAACAGAGTGGAGACCTGAAGGTCTCCTCTACGATCTTTCAGAATGTGATTTTAGCATCAGCATCTAACTTGAGTTAGGCGCTGGCTCTCGGTTCCTGCAATGCCTGTTTCCGCTATATGCTCATCCGACTTGAAACTATCTGATAATCAAAAAAACATTACCCACAGGTTGTTAGCCTTCTTTCTCAACCTTATTCTGATCTTTGTTGTTGTTGGTTTCACTTTTAACCACCCGCGCCACATCCACCAACTTATCTCCTTGATCTAAGTTGATCAATTTCACCCCTTGGGTGGCTCGCCCGATCACGTTTATCTGCTTGACCGGCTGACGAATGATGATCCCCTTTTGAGTGATTAGCATCAACTCATCATCGGTCAACACCTCTTTTATGTCCACCACCTTTCCATTTCTCTGAGTGGTCTTTATGTTGATGATCCCCTTGCCACCCCGATTGGTCACCCGATAGTCGGATATGCTGGTTCTTTTGCCATAGCCATTTTCAGTGACCGAGAGCAAGGTGGCATCCCTTTTTACCACCACCATTCCGATCACCCGGTCGTTTTTTGCCAGAGTTATCCCCTTCACCCCATAGGCGGCTCTTCCCATGTCTCGAACCTTGTCCTCATGAAATCGTATAGCCTGTCCTTCTTTGGTTGCCAGGACGATATCACATGTGCCGTCAGTGATCTTGGCCTCGATCAAATTGTCTTCCTTAGGGATGTTCATGGCGTTGATTCCGCCTCTTCGCGGGTTGCTGAAGGCAGAAAGCACAGTTTTTTTGATTATTCCGTTCTGGGTAGCCATCACCACAAAATGCGCATCATCGAACTCTCTCACCGGCACAAAGGCGGCGATTCCTTCCTCTTCCTCTAAATTCAACATGTTCACAATAGGTTTCCCTTTGGCTAATCTACCTCCCACCGGAATCTCGTGCACCTTGATCCAGTGGCATCTTCCTTTGGGGGTGAAGAAGAGAATGTAGTTATGGGTGGAGGCGATGAACAGATGTTCAACAAAATCCTCTTCCTTGGTCTCGATCCCGATTACCCCTCTCCCACCCCGGCTTTGCCTTCGGTAGGAGGTGACGCTGAGCCTTTTTATGTATCCGGAGTGGGTGATGGTGATAACCATGTCCTCTTGTGCAATCAGATCCTCGATGGTGAACTCCCCCTCTTCCTCCTCCATTATCTCGGTTCTTCTCTCGTCACCATACTTTTTCTTAAGCTCGGCAAGCTCCTCTTTGATTATGTTCATTCTCTTGACTTTGCTTTCCAGAATACCTTTCAGCTTTTCGATCAATTTGATCACGTCCAGATATTCCTGCTCCACCTTTTCTCTCTCCAGACCGGTGAGCCTCTGAAGTCTCATGTCTAAAATTGCCTGAGCTTGAATCTCAGAGAGTTTGAACTTTTTCATCAGACCGTTTTTGGCATCTTCCGGAGTTTTCGACGATCTGATAAGCTTTATCACTGCATCTATGTGATCTAAAGCAATTTTCAGCCCTTCCAGGATGTGTGCTCTATGTTCTGCTTTATTCAGCTCAAACTGAGTTCTTCTGGTAATCACCTCATGTCGATGCTCAAGGAAGAGACTAAGCATCTCTTTTAAGTTCAAAACCTTTGGTTGTCCATCCACCAAAGCTAACATGATTACCCCGAAGGTGGTCTGCATCTGGGTATGTTTGAAAAGCTGATTTAGCACAACGTCAGTCTGAGCATCCCGCTTAAGCTCCACCACAATTCTCATCCCATCCCGGTCCGATTCATCTCTCAGATCGGAGATGCCATCAATAAGCTTATCCCGCGCCAGGAAAGCGATCCTTTCCAAAAGGTTAGATTTGTTGATCTGATAAGGTATCTCGGTGATTATTATGCTCTCCTTGCCGCTTTTCTGTTTTTCCACATTCACCCGGGCTTTAAGGATAACTCGGCCCCGTCCAGTTTTGTATGCCTCCACTATACCTCTTTTGCCTTGAATAAGTGCTCCGGTAGGGAAATCCGGACCCGGAATAAAGTCCAAAAGCTTTTCATCCTCGAGTTCTGGATCTTCGATCAAAGCTGACAGTGCATCCACCACCTCGCTTAAATTGTGGGGGGGGATATTGGTTGCCATTCCCACGGCAATGCCGGAGGCGCCATTGCATAAAAGATTGGGGAATTTGCTGGGAAGCACCACTGGCTCTTTCCTGGTCTCATCATAGTTGGGGATAAAGCCGACCGTCTCCTTCTCCAGATCCTCCAGCATCTCCATAGCCAAGGGGGTAAGCCTTGCCTCCGTGTATCTCATAGCCGCGGGAGCATCTCCATCAATGGAGCCGAAATTGCCCTGCCCGTCGACTAAAACATACCGCATATTGAAATCCTGTGCCATCCGTACCAGAGTAGGATAGACCACCTGCTCTCCGTGGGGATGATAATTTCCAGAAGTATCGCCGGCGATCTTGGCGCACTTACGATGCGGTCTTCCCGGAGCTAAGTTGAGATCGTTCATG
>JAOZNS010000063.1 GCA_029933635.1 Candidatus Zixiibacteriota bacterium
CCCGCGGCAACGGCCACAAAGTCCCCATTGGGCGCAGGCACATCGCACTGGCCATAGTCGTTGAGACCCCAGGCCACGATGCTCCCATCCGATTTCAACCCCAGGCTGTGACACCAGCCCGCGGCAACGGCCACGATACCCTCGAGAGCTGACTGCTCGACAACGGCCTGTTTACCCCATCCTACGATGGATCCGGTCGGTTGACTGCGGCCAACACCTGTCCCAAGCACGAACGCAGCCAAGAGGGCCAGACCCAGGACCACTGAAAAGCGCTTCATAATATATCCCCTCCTTTCAAAAATAGGGACACTTCCTATTTTTGAGCATCCCCTTGGCAACCGCAACCCCACTCCCTCGATTATCGGTATCAGGCTTACCCGAGGCTCCACCCAGGAGGGGAAGCCCCCACAATACAAACCACCCGTGGGTTTCAAATCCACAGGAGATTGACCTTTCATATGCCATCAGGGCTCCTGCCTGACAGAAGGAACCCTATAAAGGCTCCACCCCACTCCGTTCGTTATTTTCAAGGATTTTGCCTGACTTCACCTTGCACCAAAAAGTTGCCCAACTCCTCAAGACTCTTCCCAGCGGCATTAGCAGCACTGGCTCCAATAGCGTCAAAAATAAACCCGCTGAGCACGGCAGTTCCGATTCCAATGGCTTTCATTTGACAATCATTGCCGGCGGCGAGGGCTAAGGTAATTCCCAATGCCTGGAGGCCATATCCCCAGTAGGTGCGGTTTGCATAAGCCTGCATACTCTTACCCGCTTTCAACATTAGATTATTTCGCCTCCCGGTTGGTAAGGAAATGGATTCTAATTTTTTCCCGGCGGATCGTGCATATTCCAAAGGTATGAGTCGTAGTAACCTGCCAGCCACAATAGCCCCCAACCCGGCATTAAGGACCCTTGGTTTTTCATCATCCCCCAGTGCGCTAAACCATGCGTATGTTGTCATACTAATACCGCTGACAAAGACCGCACCGCCAAGGTAGCCATAATTTCGATATTTTTTCAGGTTGGCTCCGACCAGTTTTAGTTTGGGCTTCTCCTGAGGCTGAATGAAAACCGACCCTGTTACCATTTGATCACCTGCACGGCCAAAGTAATAGGCCGAGGAAAGTTCCCCCCAAAACCTGCTTAAAGTGAACTCAATGGGCAAAATGAAAAAACTAAGGGCTATAAGCATGTCAGGGTTTTCCTCTTTATTGATCAAATCCAGAGTTCTTGTAGGCATAAGGGTGTAAGCCTTTGCCGCTTTCCTTAAATAGCCGCCGGCTTCCTCTAAATTTGAACCCAAGGCACCATAATTTATCTCTTGTTTATTAACCTGTTTCGCAGAAACCTCACCAAGGTTATGTTCCTTTGCCTTCTCAGATGATGTGGGTGGGATATTTTGCGCCAAACTCATCCCAGACATAAGGGTTGCACAAATCGCCACCCCTCCAAGGAAAGCCAATATCTTACTCATCTTTTGTCTTCTCCTTTTGGGTTCTTGCTTGTATAGATAGAGAAGTCGACTTATTGCTTTGGTAAGAGTCCTCCCTTGCGAAAAGCAGGTATCAAGATCTCCAGATCTCCGGAAGCTTAGGACCCCCTTCCCTCCACGCTTACAACGAGGTCTTCAATTGCTCCACGATCTGATTAGCGATTTGCTCACTGGCCTTCTTTAAAGCCCTGATCCCTGCTTTCTCTTTGGTATCAGCAAATCCCTTGACCTCGCTTACATCTTTAGCTGCAAGGACATTGCCGGAATGCACATCGATGGCCTTGACAATGGCGCGGGCGCGGCAAGACTCCACACCTTTCATCACATGCCTGGAGAACTTTGTGCTGGCCCTGCCGATGACCACTATATCTACACCTAACCCCTTTCCTGCTGCTCGAGCGGCTGTATAGTTGCCATTCATTGCCTTTTCGATATCTAATAGCCTCAGGACCTTTTTAACCTTGGTCTTTGGGACCACCATAAAGCCAGAGTCAGCCAGATTCTCCACAACCGCCTCCTCCACAAAGGAGTCCGCTACAGGTTGCCCCAGGTTCTCCTCAGAGATCCTTACCATAACCGCAATGGCTTCCGTTGAGAAGGTAAGTCTGGCTTTAGGAATTTCTATGAGACCCAAACTTTCGGTCATCCCAGGACCCATCATCTTAGTCAAATTTATTTTTGCCTCAACCACATTAGCTCCCACAGATTCGGCTTTATAAACTTTTGAGCTTGCTTTTCCAGCAAAGTTCGTGAGTGCATTCTTATCCAGTTGACCTTTCCCCCTGACAAAAGTGAACATAATCGGTATATCTTGTGCAGCCGTCCCTCTGTAGAGCACTTTTACGATCAATGGTTTTTGAAGAGGTTTACCAAACTTTGTTTTTTGATTGTTATTTATGGGACTGATGTCGAGATTTCGGACTATCCCCCGTATTTTCCTTTTCACCTCTGGCCTGAAATACTCCTTTGTGCCGTCGTTGTCCAGATCCACCTCGAAAGGAATATCTTCAATCACTTGCAGTTCGGCTAAGGCGTTGGCATAGAACTTAAGGGCTGTAGGAATAGCGCTTAAGCCTTCTGCCTCCTGAGCGTGGTAATATTGATCCAAGGCCAGGTTCTCTGCCTTCTCAATCTTTTTTCTAACCCGCTCCCTAAATTCTGAAACGGACATGGATGCTAAGGAGTAATAAACATCACTCTTTGGATCGTGCCAGCGGTCAATGATCTTCACCCCTTCCAATGCCGTTGTATCCACTACGGCTGCCATCCTTTCGGAATAATGCCCAGACCATTGCTCTTGAGACTTGCCTCCGATGTGCTTCTGCGTATATTGCATAATACTTAAGACAACGGAGCTGATCTTTATTTTGAGTTGTGAGGCGATATCTATGCGAGCGGCATCATCTGCCTTTTTGCGATCCTCAGTAGGGTCCCCAGTGGCTGAAGCAGCTCCTACTCCGTAGAAATAATCCGGGTCGTTTGGGGGCGTGTCCACCCACTTGGGACTTATTGGCTGCGCAGGGGGGCTTTCCTTGATCAGCCGCTCCGGGGCTCGCGTGGAGGCACAACTTATGCCTAAGACCGAAGCCACGGAGATTGTGATCAATTGCTTTAGTATCACTGTTTCCCTAAAGCCCATTATGTTTCACGGGTGACTTGTAATTATGTTCTCCTACCTGAAGTTGGCAGAACATTCCACTATGCTGCTTAGCGGAGCAAGGTTGGGTAGGTGATAAAAAATGAATTGCCTTTGCCTCCAACTTCCTCCCACCAGGAAAAGGGGAACCTATAAGGAGCTTTGTAGCTTAGCGGGCGTATTCTTTTAACGATGATGCCAGCGATCTGCTCAAGTTATGGGCAGCCTGATTTACCATTTCTTCCGCCACCGGTGCAAATCCCTCGCTCTTCTTAACCAGTCTCTTAGCTTCCTTGCTCAAGGCCCTTTTGTCACCGGTAAAAGTAGCCCACTTACACTCAAAATTGGCTTTCCCAGCAAAGGACTCGCTCTTCTTCAATTTGGCCGTCTCCACATCTATGATCTTATAGGACCCCACTATGGAAGCCTCAGTTGTCTTTGTGTAAATCGTCACGTTCGCATATACATCCCCATAGATATACCGCGTTTGCTCCTTACCCTTGCTGTCTCTATATTTCTCTGTTCTAACCACAACGTTTGCCTTCTGTTTCTCTGACTTTTTGATTATCCTCTCCGGAGCATAGATGATTTGAGTTATCTTACCTGTAAGGATCTCATGCACACCCAATATCTTGCCGAGTTGTACGGCAGTATGCTCATCCACTAAATCCGTCAGGGCCAGTTGTTGCTCTTGCATGACCTGTTCCAATTGGTCCCGGGAGATGAGTTCCAAGAACTCCATTGCGCTGGGGTCATGCATCACCTCGCTGATTATTTCATCGGTGATCATCTCTGACAACGCGCCGTATTTGTCCCCCTTACCGCTCTTGTCTTCAAAAGGGATAATTGCCATCCTTTTTATCCCGGCCTTCCTGGCTATTTCATACAAACTGGCAGCATCCTTGTAACCGGGACAGAAACGTTCAGCAGCCTTAAATTCTTTCGCCGCCTGCTTTTGAATATCAATCCCTTGCTGTTTGGATAAACGCAGACCTTCCTGGTAGTGGGCCTCTGCAGCATTAGTTTTTGCCTCTGCTAAGTTTTGAGTGTAATCAGTAACCTGAAGCCTTATTATCTCCTTGGTCTTCTTCTCTCTAAGGGTTGGCAACTCTCTTATGGTCTGGTTAAGTTTGACCAGTGCCTCGTACTCCTCCACTATGTCATCCCAGTTGAACTTTGAAGATGAAAGCTCCAGCACCTTGATCTTACTCTCGTGAGCACTAACTGCCGCTTTGAAAGCATCTTGAATCAACTTCTGCGCCTTATTATATTCAGGGTTCTGTCTGAGTGACTCGGCACACTTGAATACAGCCTGGTCATAATCTCCGTGCTGGTAGGATCGGCGTGCCCTCTTTTCAAGCTTCCCATACTCATGGAGTGCAGCACAGCCAACCAAGATTTGGACAATAAAGATCACCCAAATGAACATCGAAATTGTTCTTACCACTTTGTTCATCATACCCCCTCCGTTGGATTTTTTGACATTACTTATTAACGTTATTTCGATCGTTGTGAGGTCATGCAATTATTGTGGGCTCAGGCTGAAAAATGGGAATAACAATATGCTCCCTCTTCAACTCCGTCAGAATTCTATAATAAACGACATTTTGTGAACCGTCTTCTCGTCCATTTGGTCAGTAGTAAATGCATAATCAAAGCGCAATTTAAGCATCCCAGCAGGAACCTTCACCGATCCACCTAAGGCAATACCTTTACTGCTATATCCACCTCTAAAGGCCAATATCTGCCGTAGCCAATATTCTACTCCAATGTGGCATTTTACCTTCTCTCCACTGTTTTTCCCCATATCTCCCGCCAATTTGATCGGAATCAATCTTGGAGAAAAAGCAGCGCCCAATCTTATTTGTGTTGGGAATATATCTTTGTGTTCTGAATCGGTATCCCAGGTTATGGCACTGGCAATGTCCTGAATTGTTGCTCCAACGGATATGACATCAGAGATTACCGCCAGCGCACCAGCATCAAAGCCCAATCCAGTCGCCTTATTATCGGCCAGGGAGTGAACAAGGTACTTAGCACTGCCACCGAGAGAGAAAATGTGAGTGAGCCTTTTCCCATAGGATAACGCAAACGCCATCTCAGAATCACTAAAATCGCCGGTAGGATTTCCATTACTGTCCCTGCCATCGATCTTGGAAACACCGAAGTTGATCCAACTGATACCGAAGGTCCCCACGCGGCCAATAGGTTGAGCATAGCTCAGAAAGTTATGAGACCTATCCAGGGACATTATAGAATACATTGCACCGAGTTGAGGGTCTTTCAACTGCCCCAGCCCTGCAGGATTCCAGTAGGTAGTGGTAGCATCATCAGCGATTGCCGTAAAAGCACCACCCATAGCTACAGCCCTTGCCCCAACACCCATCCTCAGAAATGCTCCCCCCTGGCCCCCTTCCCCCTTGTCGGCAAAGGTTATGGAAAAGAATGCCAAGGAGAAGAAAGTTGCAAAAATGGCGATAATCGAAACCTTAAATCTCCACATAGCGTTTACCTCCTTTTGGAATTGACGCAGGTTGCTTGAATCTTACCTTAACACGGCAACCTTCCCGGTTGCCTCTTCGCCTGCACTATTAGTGATCCGATAAAAGTAGACACCATTAGCCACAATATCACCCTGGTCATTTCTACCATCCCACTCCACAGCTAATTCGGTGTTTGCTTCCATAGGAACATTGGAAATCACAGTAGTGACCAGTGTAGTAGACACATCGTAAATTTTGATTGTTACATTACCTGGTTTGCTAAGACTGAATCTGATTGTGCCAACTTCAATATTGGGATTGAAAGGGTTGGGATAGATATAAACATTTTCGTTTGAAAGTCTGTTTCCTGTGGATGGAGTGGCCAATTCAGTCGTAAATCTGAAATAAGACTGGTTACACCACACTGTATCGCCTGAATTTGTTACTGCGAAGACTCTCCAATAATAGGTAGTTCCACCCTTTAAAGCATTTTCCAACTGGAATTCGTTTTCACTAATACCATTCACTTCACTTTTCGATTCGAAGAGATTATCCTCTCCATACCATAGCGTATAGACGACAGAAGTATCCTCCCACAGCTTTTCCCATTGAAAATTCGGAGTCAAGGTCTCGGTTGTATCATTGAACGATGGAACTAATAATGAAAACGTATAAGCTTGAGTTCCGGAAACTGCAATAGCTACATTAGACAAATTTGATAAATTCCCATTTTCGTCTTCTGTCCTTATGGCAAAATAGTAGAGATAATTGGAAGCAGGCATTGTAATAGTCATATTTTCGCTTGATCCTGCCTCCAAAGGAATCGGTTCATTTGAAATATCTTGAGAGGTATCCCAATTTGTCAAGTCAATAGGTAATTGATTGAAGCGGATAATATAATTCGTAGCTTGACCAGAGTATCCGTCATCACCTGGAGCGGTCCAGGTTAGACTTATCTCAGCGTGTCCTTGACCAGTAGCAGCACCTAAGTCATTTATCTTTCCTGGAGGAGTATTATCAGACGATTGAGCTGTAGCGAATATTGTATAAATACCTGTAGAATTAACCAATGCAGAAACCACATTGTCCTCCACATCTACTTGGCTGTCAGTTAACAAGTCCCATTCTTTAGCGGATGAATTCCATCTATAGATTCCCAAGCTTCTTTCATCCAGACCCTCAACCTCGGAAGACAAATAAGATATATTCATGCCTGCATCTTCTGTAAATGAATGGTCGTTTTCGAATTTCACAGTAAACATTTCCGTTACAGGGTATAAAATTTGGCTTGTCGAAGTGTACGGTACCGAGAGCGTTGCAAACGAAATCCCTAACTGTCGCCTCGAGATATTTTCCTCTTCCACATTCATGTTGAATCCACGTAGAAAGATTCTGTTTAACTCGGTCGTTAAAAGAGGAAAGAGCTTAAAATATGAAGTGAATGAACTTTGATTCGAATACATATCTACTATTGAAATATCCAAGTAACCTGTTCCATCAAATCCTGTAGCTGCACCGTCTATATCTACCGAACCAACATATTGATTTGTAGAGCCCACCTGAGAAAAGGAAATTGTCTCAGAAGTTTCTCCGTAGTGGATGGTAACCTGAGGATTTTGAGAAAGTGAAACGTCAGATAATAATAAAAGATTAAGTGAAATGACATTTCCTGAATAGGATACATTAGCATCAAGCACGATGCCAGGATCATCACCCTGTAAGCTCTTTGCTAATTTAGCTTGTATAGATTGATCAAGCTCAATTACATATTCACCCTTTATGTCAGTTATATCGACAGCTTTTTTCACCATTCTTCCGTCAGTAATTTTGTACAATACAATTTTTGCACCAGTGTATGCGCCGGGCCAATCAACATATCCATCTACCGTGGTTTTACCAAGGAACATCCTTTCATTTTCATCTGCCACATAGACATGGGTAGCGGGAACGGGCCTATTATTGTAAGTTATTCGTATTGGGCTGTTAAAAGCATCAATTTGATAATTTGATGCTATCAGTTTCGGTGCTACTGATCGCAGATCAAGAACCTCTGTCTCATCTTTGATTCTGTTATCATCTGGTCCTAGTCTATCATAGATGTAACCATCTGGATAATATCCGTAGGGTGGAAGCGTTATATTTACATTAGAATAGTATCCCTCCAACTTTTGTTTTATCCAATCCCAGCAAGGCATTTTCCTTTCATCTAACTGTTCTGTAACAGTCCATTTAAAAGAAATCCAAGGATAACTCTCTAAATAATCATTATGTGAAGATGCCTCTGTCGCGGTGTATTGATAGTCCATAAGGCCATAGTTAGATGGACATTCATCAGGATGTTTCTCCCTATATCGTTTCCATTGATCTTCTTGTCCTAAACCATTCAAATATTCGTCATATAGAGCAAAGCCGTAGTGGCCAAATTCATGGATTATGGTTCTAAAATATGTATCCTCATCAGGCCACGCTCCGTCCCACTGCCTGCCAAGGTATATTTTCCCACCCGGGAAAAACAAAAACCCTCCATCCTCAATACCATCTACCTTAGCTCTTGGCCATTGCACGGGTTTTATTTGTATATCGCAATTATCCCAATGGTTCTTTCCATCATAGATTGCAATTTTGTTTAGCATTACTTGGCCATCAGAAACGTTATACAAGTATTTTGATGCAGATTCGAATCCCTCTTCCAGTTTTGTGAAATAATCATCAGTTACTTCATCCCATTCGATAGAAACAATTAAGTTGTACTTGTATATAGGATGTTCCATCTTCAAGGTATATGAATCACTTTCGGAGGTAATTTCAAAGGAACGATATGAACCGTCATAATTCATTACATCGCTATCCACCCATAATTCAAACATGGTATTATCAACTGCTTCATGTCCATCTTTGACAGCAGACCGAGTATGTATTTTTTTGTCTGCTCTTAGCTTAGCGCCTATTGACAACCCTGATACATGAACTGGAACCCCCCCTATGCCTGTCCTGCCTACCTCTTCAAAACCAAAGCCTCTATTGATATATATAATGGCATCTCCCACACAAGCACCTTGCCAGCTAGCAAAGATATCTGCCTCAAAACCGACGTATATCCTATGGGGTTCATCTCTTGTTCCGTGGTAGCTCCCCACACCAAAATCGTCTTCTGCAAAGATGTAATAGTCAACACCTTCGGCAGTCACATAATTTGACGGTATCCGTGCAGCATAGTTGTTTCCCCCTGTATTATTCATATCCATTTCTTGATATATCAGTTGCCCTGTCTTCCGATAATACAGTTCTGCCGTCGCTAATGAATTGGTGTTATCCACTATCTGAGCCACAATTTCTATGGTCATGCCGGATGTTGAGGCAGTAATCGGGGTATGTGTTATTTCTGGCGCCACATTGGGTAAGATAGCGATCTGGTATGGATTGTTCGTTGGGTCCACAGAGGGATCAGAGGCTGTACTCTGGCCGTCCGTTGCAGTGATGTAATAATCCACTCCAGGAGTCTGCACGGAACTTCCGGGTATCGTTCCTTGATAGGTGTTCCCAGAATACAGGCTCATAATAGTGGAACTATAACTCGTAGTCCCGGTTGTGCGATAATACAATGTAGCACTTTGCACATAGGGGGCAACATTATCTATAATCTCAGCTTCAATGGTAAATTCGGTACCCGCAGCCCAGGCCCGGTTATGCAAATCTATGGTTGCCTGAGTTCTTTGAATTATTGGCGTGGAGCCAGGGACATAAGAGCCTCTACAGGTGTCAGCGTTAGCTCCATAGGAAACGATAACTTCCACATTACGCAATATTCCGTCGAAGATGGGATTGGGAGATTTGTATTTCACTAGGTAAGTATTGGCAACTTGAGAGGAGATGTAGTCCAATATTTCATCAAAGGGGGAATAAATATCAAAATACTTACCATTTGTCTGCTCTGCTATTGAGCCATAATCTGAAATAGCATGTGCGTCTGAGAGTTCTATGAGTGCAAAAGTAGTTATTGAATTCGTCTGCAGAATAGATATTGCTTCATTCTGGGAATAATTGCCCACGTTGTCGTTACCCGTTGGCGTTTCATCAGTTATAAGAATGAATATCTTCTGTGCACCGGGGCGAAAACTGAAAGCAGTCGCTGATTCATAGAGAGCATCCCAACCAGGTTCAAAACCGCCATCAATGACATTTCTGTTCCAAACATCGTTTTTAAAATATTCTACATTGGAAGTCAAAATGCCATTGTCCTCTACGATAGGATATCCACTGTTCTCGGATGCTCCGAAACGACACAGGCCCAAAGCAAAATCAATTCCACTGGCGGCCAGATTGTTGACGAAATCAAATACATTGTTGCGTACAGCGCTTTGCTCTTCGGACATACTGCCACTGTTATCCATGAGAAAAATGATATCAGTAAGTCTCACTCCACCGCCCGTGTCGGGTGGAACGACTTCGAAGTAGTCTGTAGACAACATGCTGTTTTCATATACTTTAAAGTTGGATTGAGTGAGGTCAGGAAACCCAACACCAAAGGTATCCACTGCCACGTTCATGTAAATGAAGGGGAAGTTCTGGTGATTCAGACTGACCAGTGTGGCCCTCAAAGGCTGTGGTTCTTCTAGAAGGATTTCAACGTCATCAACATACCATCCAGCGTACCTTACAGAATAATCTGAAGTGAAATAAAACCCCAATTTAATCGTTTGACCTGCATACGACGATAAGTCTATAAGTGTCTCTCGCCAGTCACTGCTTCCAGAACGATCGTCAAGTTCTGTCCAGGTAGTCCCCCCATCTGTTGAGACCTTCACCTTGCCGTGATCATATCCGCTTTCGATTTCAAACCATTCCCAGAAGTTTAGCGTCAACCGAGATGAGGGATGAGTAAGTGCTGGAAGGGATATTGAGGGGCTTATAAGCCAGTCATCCGCGTAATTTGGGTAGTCTCCCGATAAATTTGTTGCAGCACAATCTGTGGAATTATGACCATTATAGGGACCACTTGTCGGGGACCCAACAGCCCAACTTCCACTGGTTGACCAGGAGGTTCCGCCTGTTTCGAAATCCTCCTCGAAAACCGTGCTTGTTGGACCCTTAGCTAACTTGGTTGCTATGTTACTTCGGACAATTTGAGGGACTGGAAGCAATTGCCCTTTCTCTATCGTCGGTGTGTCTTCTCGGGCGCACACAACGGATGGAAGTCCCATTAACAAGACTACCAACAGAATGAAAAGATTTTTTTTAGACATTTTGTGACCTCCTTAGTGGCTTGTGGAGTTAGACTGAAAAATAAAGATAACTATTGCTGATGGTGCGGCAAAAGGTCCATTTCGGGGCGATGACTGATTAAGAAGAAACGAGCAACACACTCAAGGAGTTACATTTTATGTTCTCAATGCCCAAAGGCAGCTTTTCGACTTTTTGCTAAACCATCATTACTGCGACGACAAAGTTGTATTTGGATTGCTTGACTCCCATAAAAAGTACCCTCGGCTTGATATATCAAGCACCAGATTGAAAATCATTCGCGCGAGAGAAAGAGGATAAGAAATGGGCCGTATCTTTACTCTTGGCTTACAAACAGCTTAAGTTATTAATGAGCATCAAGCAGTCTTTCCCCCTGCACAAAAATCAAAAATAAAGAGTGACGTCCCCTCTCAAATTATTTGATTTGCTTTCTTTCTCTTGGAAAAAAGGAAACTATTCCATCCTGCTGCTATAATAAAAAGCAAAAAAGTAACCCAGAATCCAATGCCGTATTCTATCTTTAGCATCCCCTTCCCCTCTCTCAGAACATCGTTATCGATCTTGACTTTGAGGAGCAAGAGGAAGATCAATCCAACTACTCTAGTAATTGCTGGTGCTATTTTACTCTTTTTACTTTTTAGAAAACTTAATGCTAATCCTAAAACGACACAAAAAAACGCGAGAATTGCTAAGGGTTCTCCTGGTACTTTCTCCACTTCAGGTTTTTCCCCAGGCATGCTTGGCATCTCAATATTTGTACCGGTTACCAATTGAATTCCAGTAAAGCTGGCAACCTTTAGTCCTTCACAAGAAATATGTATAAATGGTAGAAAAAAGAAGATAAGAATAAGAAAGAAGATTGCAGGTGAAAATTTAGCTCCATTTTTAATATTGTTCCTCTCAGTCATTGCAATCTTTTTAACTTGGGCGCGTTCCTGTTGTCCCTCTTCCATCTTTCTAACCTGTGCACGTTCCCGTCTCTCTTCCATTTTGATTTGCTTTATTTCTTTGATCTTAGCATTTAATTCGTCTAATTTCGTTTCGAGGTCTCCGAGCTCAACAACGAGTTCTGAAACGGTATGGTCATCACCAGGATTTTTCATCTTTTCAACAGCCATCACGTAATAGACGCGAGCACCAAGATTCTTTCTCTTTTCATTTTGCACTCGTCTCAAATTCAAAATCCTCACTTTTACTTGAAGAATTTTGAAGAATTCGTCCATTTTGTTTGTAAGCTTCGCTAGATTATATTTGATCCTCTTGATGATGTAATCAACAGAAGCGCTCATTATTCTACCTCTAAATAATGTAAATTGGGGCAAACCTCTAATTGCTAATTCAAACCTTTTCCTTTACCGTCAGAATCGGGGTTCTGACGGCTCA
>JAOZNS010000268.1:0-686 GCA_029933635.1 Candidatus Zixiibacteriota bacterium
ACACAGCCAGATGCGGGAGATATTGTGGAAGCTCTCACAGGCGAAAGACCCAAACCTGTCCATTCTTTTGGAAGGTGAAACCGGGACCGGTAAAGACCAAATCGCTAAAGCTGTTCATTACAACAGCCATCGCAAGGAGAAAAATTTTGTGGTGGTCAACTGTGCCGCCTTTCCGGAAACCTTGTTGGAAAATGAACTTTTCGGACATAAGAAGGGCGCCTATACTGGAGCCTCGCAGGATAAGAAGGGTCTTATTGAAGAGGCCGATGGGGGGACGTTATATCTGGATGAGATAGCCGAGATCAACCCAGCCACCCAGATCAAGCTTCTGAGGGTCTTGGAGGAAAAGGAGTTTACCCGCTTGGGAGAGACCAAACCCAGAAAGGTGGATGTTCGAGTCATCTCCGCCACCAGCCTAAACATAAATAAACAGATAGAGAAGGGGCTTTTCCGCAAGGATCTGTTCTTCCGCCTAAATACCATACATGTGAAGCTTCCTCCCTTAAGAGAGCGTAAAGAGGACCTTCCTCTTCTGGTGAATCATTTCATAAAGCTACACACAACTGACAAAGATACCAAGCCTCCTCAAATATCTTCAGCGATCATGGAGCTTTTTGCCAGTTATGATTGGCCCGGGAATATCAGGGAGTTAGAAAACGAGGTGAAGAGGCTGGTGGCGATTAAAG
>JAOZNS010000268.1:696-3213 GCA_029933635.1 Candidatus Zixiibacteriota bacterium
TCAGTGGTGGTGGCGGATATGCTTACAGAAAAATTTGGAATGCCCGAGGAGAAAAACATAAGGGAGCTTTCCCTGTATGATAGGGTGGCCGCTTGGGAAAAACAGTTCATCCTGAAGGCTTTAATCGAAAATCACTGGGTAAAAAAGGCTGCCGCCTCCGCTTTACATATTCCCGAGTCCTCCCTTCGATTCAAAATCAAACAGCACAAGATAAAGATACCTACCTCATCCTGAAGCTTTGAATGTATCTGTTATATGCCATCCTCGGGGATGGCATTTCTGTTTTCTTTTTAGAGGGTTTAAAAATATAACAAGGGCAAACCAAATGGCTTGCCCTCACACAGCACAGAGACTTCTGTCCCTCCAAACTTACTCATTCACTGGACGATTCAGGCGGGGATCCTTGCACCTGAATCTGTGGATTAGCTTTTCGAGTTACCTCTCTTTACTGATATAATCAAACCTTTCTTTGTTCGGTTTATCTCTCCTCATGCGCAACCGTGTTGGGGTGGGGATCCATCTCTATATAAATAATTTATCAGATAGACCACATCAGCCACATCGATGATGCAATCAGCATTGGGGTCTCCTGCAGCTGGAGGATCAGGTGATGGACCATCCCGATAAAGATAATTGATCAGGTAGACCAAATCTGCCAAATCCACCAACTCATCGCCATTGGCATCACCGGGCACATAGGCGCTTTCGATCGCTGCCAGCACAGCCTGGTAGGCATCGATAATTCCCCAGCCATAGGTGTTGTCCTCTCCGGGAACTCCCAAATCCACCGCGGTATTGATCAGAATCTGCTTTATGGAATCCACATCTAAGTCGGGGTTTGCCTGGCGCATCAAGGCCACCACACCTGCGACATGCGGACCAGCCATGGAGGTTCCGTCCCAACCGTACTGTTCGTATCCACCTCCGGGCACGGACGAATAAACCTGCACCCCAGGAGCCACCACCTCTGGCTTTTTGCTTATCATGTCACAGTCAGAAGGACCTCGACTGCTAAAGTTAGCGATGGGATAGGGAAAGCTATAGTGAGTGGCATCAACCGCTCCCACTGAGAAGTTGGTGGTGGGTGTGTTGCATATGTTGGCTGGCGATCTTTGTGTTGCCGATCCCGGTCCTTCATTGCCTGCAGAAAAGATGCAAGCCACTCCAGCGGCCTCACAATGCTCTATAACAGTCTGCCACCGGTAGTCGCAATCCTGGTATCCTGGGAAATAACTGAAAACGCCCCAGGAATTCTGCACCACGTCGGGCACATCATCCACAGTGGTTGGGTTACCATCTGGATCGGCGAACCACTGAAAGGCATCCAAAACATCGTTGTCAAATTCTTCACCCACCCATTGGTCGATCGCATTATCAGCAATCCATTCTGCCTCCCAGGCTACTCCAATGGTATCACCGGTGGAGGCTCCCAAGCCACACAGCGTTCCCATTACATGTGTTCCATGACCGTAATAGTCGTGAGGGGTGTTAACTCCATAACCAACTGCATCTCTCCAGCACTCCTCCCAGGGTGCATGATTGCCCCTCCATCTGCTGGATAGGGCCGGGTGGGCTCCATCAACCCCGGTGTCCAGATTAGCCACCAACCTCCCCAGCCCAGTGATGCCCAGTTGGTGCCATACGCTATCCGCCTTGATCGCCTTTAAACCCGGGGTAACTCCTATTCCTTTGTCCGGAACCCTCAACCTCTTGGTCTTGTCTCCAACCGGCTGGATTAATTCTGCCTTGAAATTCGCTTCCACGATCTCCACGTCCGAACGTTGGGCTATCTTCTCCAGCTCCGCTCTGGTCGCCTGCACCACAAACAAATTCATTATCCAGAAAGAGGAGTATCCTTTCACCGAACCGTCGTTTTTCCTTGCGTTAAGATAACTAAGCAGGTCTCCCTGAGACTTAGAAGCTGTCACCTGAAGTGCGGTGATCACCCTTTGGTGCCTTTCCTTGCGAGTTGCCCTTTCCGTCTTGAGCTCTGCATTCAATGACTTAATATCAACCTGATCCTTCATGATCACGATGGCTGATACCAGTTCATCTGGAGATAAGGTCTTCAAGTATTGGGCAAAGTTTGGTTCTATTTCTCCTGCAGAAAGGGTGCTGATACAAAAAAGGAGGATGCCCAGAAAAATAAAGCCACAGCCTCCAAAGTTTAAAAAACTTAGCCGTCCTGCCATCTCATGCCTCCGGAGATTAAAGGGTTAGAGATTAACATGGATTTTGTGTTCTTTCTCTGAAGAAACGAATGCACCAGAACCTCACCCCCCCGTGAGGACCGTTGTATTAAAGTTTCCGACCTTTTGCGGATTGCTTGTAATTCCATGAAAGCAGAATTTTCTGTTAGGCTAATTTGCGATGTCTTATCTCATAATATAAAGTTCCCAACTCTAAATATAAAATATAACAACTCTTGAAATTGTCAATGATTTAGTTCAAGATCATTAAACTAGGTGATGTAAATATTTGTGTGTAAAATTAGTTTGCTTAAGAAAGACAAAAGGT
>JAOZNS010000269.1 GCA_029933635.1 Candidatus Zixiibacteriota bacterium
TGGACTGAACGAGAAACAGGCTAAAGGGAAGGGGCTGGAGGTTAAAACTGCTAAATTCCCACTGGTGGCTTGTGGAAGGGCTCAGGCGGAAAATCAAACCGAGGGTTTCGTTAAGATAGTAGCAGAAAAAACTACCGGAAAAATTGTGGGAGCACAGATCCTAGGCCACCGAGCCACGGATCTGATTGGAGAACTAACCTTTGCTCTCAGAATGGGAGCCAAAACCTCAGATATTATCGAGACCATCCACGCCCATCCCACCTTGAGCGAACCAATAAGAGAAGCAGCGTTAAAGCTTGAAGGCAGACCAATTCATATGATGTAAAAACTAAAACCCCCCTTCCTGCCTTCCCTCCAGACCTTGAGGCTGTGAGCAGGATCATATTCTGACGTTTCACCCATAGTCTTTAGACTGCGTAAGTTGTTGGAATTCAGCCAAGGTTTATCACCGACACGGAGTCTGCGGTTCAAAAAACGAAATTATGAGACGGCCAGATCCCCTGAGGAAGGGATACACGGTGGTGGAGATTATCTATTGCTTTTTAAGCTTTCCTTGGATGATACTTTTGGGTTGGATCAGGCCACAAAAAACTTTCTCAACCTGTGCACAAATTTTTGGTTAAGGTGAAGATTCGATTTCTTAAAACCGATAGTTATTTTAGAGATTGTATTGAATAAGTGAAATCCATTTGTATTCTAAAAATTGAGTTAAAATCCAAAAGCTTTTGAACCTTAAATTTTGAATCGAAAGTTTATGGCTCAAACCAATCAGATACTGATCGTGGATGATAATCCCCATATGTCTGGTTTGCTTTCAGACATCCTGGATTTTTTCAACTATAAGGCGGTGGGAGCAAAGGATGGGGAGGAAGCTTTAAAAATTCTGAATGAGCAATCTTTCGATATGGTGATAACGGATCTGAGAATGCCGAAGATGGGAGGGATGGACCTTTTACATACCATCAAGGATAAGTTCCCTCATCTTCCGGTGGTGGTCATCACTGGATTTGGCACCGACTCCTCCCGATCCGATGCCTTTGCCGCCCATGCAGATGGATTCTTGGCTAAGCCCTTTAAGGTGGAGCAGATAAAAGAACTTTTGAAAAAGCATCTGGGTTATCGAGAATAACCCTTTTAAGTTTGCCTCTTTTCCCCTGAGCCAAAGATTTCGTTTCTTCCGCAAATCCTTTTATTGTAACTTGTCTTTTTACCCTCTATCCTTGTGGTATGGGTTTAGCGGAAAATGAGGAAAAACCAAATTAGACCGGTTAGAGATATCTGCAAGCTTGGCAATAATCTAAAAACGCCTGTTCAAATTAAGAAATCGTGCAAACCAGATTTTTCCCCTTGCCCTTAGCTAAATATAAAGCTTGGTCCACCTTTTCAATCAGTTCCTTGGTGGTCCTTCCGTTTTCTGGATAAGAGGCAACTCCTAAGCTTACCGTTATCTTAACCTTCGAGCCTGTATCATCTCTGGTCAGGTTGGTCGATTCTACCCTCCGTCTGATTCTTTCCCCGATCATCTGAGCGTCAGCCTTCTTGGTCTGAGGAAGAATTACGGCGAACTCTTCCCCACCATAACGACAAACCACATCCACATCCCGAACCGACTCTTTGATTATCTGCGCCAGAGCTTGCAGGACTCGATTGCCAAAAAGATGACCGTAGGTGTCGTTACATCTTTTGAACCAGTCGATATCGATCATAATAAGAGATAAAGGGAGGTGGTATCTTTCTGCCCTTCTCTTCTCAGCTCTTAGCTTGTTATTAAAATAGCGAAAGTTAAAAAGTCCGGTCAGCTCGTCCACTATGGTGAGCTCCTGGGTCTTCTGGTGCAGAAGCGCATTTTCCACCGCCAGTGCGGCTGATCCAGCCAGAATGGAGAAGATCTTCTCATCCTGATCTAAAAATGCTCCAATTCTTGTGGAGCTGGCATCCATCACCCCTATCACCTTTCCTCGGGAGATCATGGGAACAGCCATGAAGGATCTTATTCCCTCTGGGTGTGGTTGAATGTTAGAGTCTTTTGCGACATCGAAAATCCTGAGGGGCTTACCACTTCCAACTATTTGGCGCATGAGACCCGTCAGCCGCTTTTCCTCAGGCTCCGTATAGTTTATCTTTTCCCCTTCTTTGATCTCCCCTAAGAGGGAAAGAATATCTTTTTCCCTTAAGATGAAAATAGAAAAGAAATGATACCCTAAAATCTTTTGAACTATATTCAATATCTCCTCCACCACCTCATTTAAGTTCAATCTCTCTCCCAGGCTACGGGACGTTTCGTAGATGGTCTCGATCTGTGCCTGAGACTTTTCCAGCTCGGAGGTTCTTTGATTCAGGATGTCAAACATCCGCAAAAGTTTTGATCGGGATAGTTTCATCTCCTTTACCACAATCCCTACTCCCACAGCCAGAGCCCACAGAGCCATAAACTCCCATAGAATGTGAGTGGCAGAAAGCCGGTTGAGGCTTTTCAAATTAAAGGAGAGATAAAAGATAGAAGAAAAAACCGCCAGGATAAGTCCGGGAATAAGACCAGCTACATAACTGGCAAAAGGCACCACCAGAAAATAAAGAAAGAAAAATCCACCCCCCGCTTTATTAGCGGTGAGTCCTCCCACCAAGGTGATTAGCCATATATCTAAGAGACTGGTGACAAAATAAAGCTTTTCTGCTGTAATTTTGCCCTTTTTGGCCAAAAGCACAGCCAAAGCTGAATATATCAAAAAAGTGGCTAAAAGCAGCCATACTCGCAGGTCAAGTCCAGCGTCAAAAAGCATCAAGAGAATAAAGCTGAAGAGAATGGCTGCTCGAATCAACCAAAAAATCGACTTGGGCTGAGAAAGAACCGACCAGATATTTGTTTCCTTGAAAGCGACCATGTTCGTATCCTCAGGGCTTTCAGTCAGATTAAGAAAGAAGGATCACATTTAATTAAATATCGGCAGAAAAATTAGGGTTTGTAAGAGACAGCTCCGATTTTAAATTGAAACCTTGCTGAAGAGCCAAACCATTTTGCTTTCAATCGAACTTCTCAATCAAACCAACAACCGCCTGGTTCCACCCCTCTGGACCAATGCCAGGACCTTTATATACCTTTAGTCTATCAATTACAGCCTGCTCGTAAGAGTTATCCTTTTTTCTCACCAGAACCGGGACATCAACAGATTCAAGCAATGGTAGATCGTTTAAACTATCACCCAATCC
>JAOZNS010000064.1 GCA_029933635.1 Candidatus Zixiibacteriota bacterium
ACCACCTGCAAGTTCACCTCACCGCTCAGGTTGGCAGGAGCACTCAGGCGGAATTCCCTTACTTTTCCGGAAGTCTTAGCCGTCCCCACCCGGGTAAACTCTTCAGATGAAAAGCCCTCCTCAGAGAAAAGGAGGGTGGTAAGGAGGGAAACAAAGATGACGGAGAAAAACCATAAGATTCCATATTTTCTTCTCACCGAACCTCCGCCTTAGGAAGTTTATAGGTCTTTTAAGTCTTCATACGATCTTGGCAAGCTGAAGTTTCTTGAATCTGCAACTGGTTCGAACAAGACCCATGGTTTGACCAATTCCGCCAAACCAAATGAATTGAAGGACGGATCATCAGCCGAGGCCGCACCGGGTCTTTAAATGAGATTTTTAGCCTTTGGACCCTTCTTTTATTCGAATGTTTTCCTCAGCCTTTCTTTTGCTGGCTGTCCTTCGGACCCACCAAACGCCCAACCCGATGAGGATGATGAATACAAGAACCAATTTCTCATAATGGCTGACTTGACCGATCAGAGCTTCCAAGCTTGCGCCGAACATATAACCCAGACCTCCAATGACCACCGCCCAGATTATGCAGGAGATAAAGGCGAAGGGCAGGTATCTTCTTCGTCTCATCTTCATCATTCCCAGAAGGGCGGCTGAGGCAAACCGCAGACCATAAAGGTATCGAGTGAAAAAAATTGCCCAGATGCCATATCTATCGAAAAGGTTTTTGGCTTTGGGATAGTATACCATGGCTTGGGGAAACTTTGAGATTATTTTCGCTCCATGATTTCTTCCCAAAAAGAACAGGGTCACGTCCCCGATATAGGCTCCAGCTAAGGCAACCAGCATGACCAGATTAAAATCCAGATACCCTCTCTTGGCTAAAAATCCAGCCGCTATCAGAAAGGATTCTCCTTCCAGAAAAGAACCTACAAATAACGCAGGGTATCCAAAATTCATGATGAAATTATGCATCAGGTAAATTTTGGAGATTGGCTACAGTTTGTCAAGCCTAAAAGTCTGTAACTTCTGTGTCGGGACTTCAAGCACAGGTTGATCTAACCACCTTCTTGGCAGATCAGGTGATATTTGCCTATCTGCTCCAAGTTGATCATCCCCTGCAGTTTTTTGCCCCTCATCACCGGAATCACCGAAAGTTTCTCTTTGGTCATCTTCTTGAAGATATCCGACAGGGGAGCATCTTCGGTGGTGGTGATGAAATCCCTTTGCATCATTTCTCGCACCAGCGCGGATTTTTCATGCTTGTGCAAAGCAGAGAAGATCGCCTCCTTGGTCAAAAGTCCCACCAGCTCTCCTTTTTCTACCACGGGAAAATCCTGCTGAAGACCATGGCAGACGGTCTCTAACACCTCACCCATGGTTTGATCGGGCGAGATCGTATGAACATCGGTAAGCATCGCCATTTTAACCCGCGATTTCCCCAGGGTGGACCTTAAAGCTACCATCCTTTCCTCCCCCTCCGCTCCCAGATAGATGAATATGGCTATCAGAGCCATCCACCAGTTAAAAAATATCCCGAAGAAGAACAGAAGTATGGCGAAGACCTGTCCCACACTCACTGCGATCTTGGTCGCCTTCAGGCTATCCATGGTGGTGGACAGAATTCCTCTCAAAACCCTTCCTCCATCCATGGGAAAGGCGGGAATTAGATTGAACCCTCCTAAAATCAGGTTTATCCAGAAAAGGTTGGCAATAAGATTCCCATTGAAAAGGGAAAGACCTCCTACAGCTATGCTCTGACCCCTCATCTTTGTCAGAAGGAAAAAGACAAAAGCCAAACCGAAGCTAACCAAGGGTCCCACCACGGAGATGGTTATCTCCTTTCTCGGATCTTCGGGAATCTCCTCCATGCGGGAGACGCCTCCGATGGGCATGAGCACGATGTCTTTCACCTCTATCCCGTAGTGGATGGCCATCAGGCTGTGACCGATCTCATGCAACACCACACAGAAGAAGATGAAGACGATCGAAGTCATTCCAAAGACAGCCCCAGAGATGCCCGCATGTCTGAAGCCAAAGATGCTGATGAAGAAAAGAAGAAGCAAAAAGGTGGCATGCAGTCTGATGGGTATGGTGAAAAGCTTTCCAATCTGAAATGACCATTTCATAAGAGATTCCTCCTTAACCTTTATCCTCTTCTCCTCCTCTCCATGAAATGGAGAGGGGGAACGAAAGGGGGTGAGGTCCTTTTTCTTACTCTCCTGTTCGGGCTGGAAAGGTGAATCCCAGCCCGAACTACGACTCCTCAATTTACGTTTTCTCTTTTTCCTCCCTATGTTCTTCTTCAGCGCCAAACCTTTTCAAATTTTCCGCATATTCCCTCAGTTGCTTGTCTACCAAGTAGTTTACCGTTCCCTCCTCAAAGGTGCCGTCCTCTTTTCTTTCTCCAGCCTTGACCCCGGTAAGAATCTCAATGCCCTGATCGATGGTCTTCACCGGGTAGATATGAAAACGCCCCCTCTTTACCGCCTCCACCACCTCGTTTTTCAGCATCAGGTCCTTGACGTTCTGATGAGGGATCATCACCCCTTGAGTGCCGGTCAAGCCTTTGGCTTTGCAAACCTGATAGAAGCCTTCGATCTTTTCGTTGACCCCTCCGATGGGCTGGATCTCCCCCTTCTGGTTGATGGAGCCGGTGACGGCAATATCCTGCCTTAAGGGAAGCCCGGACAGGCTGGAAAGGATAGCATATACTTCGGTGGAGGAGGCGCTGTCTCCTTCCACTCCGGAGTAGGACTGCTCGAAGCATATGCTGGCGCTCATGGTCAGGGGTTTATCATGCGCATATTTTCCTCTGAGGTAACCACCCAGGATGAGCACCCCTTTGTTGTGTGTCCGTCCGGAAAGATCGGCTTCCCTTTCTATATTTATCACCCCAGCTCTTCCCATGGAGGTCCTGGCGGTGATGCGGGTGGGCTTGCCAAAGGTGTATTCGCCTAAGTCATAAACCGAAAGACCATTTATCTGTCCGATCACCGCTCCTTCGGAATCGATCATGATGGTGCCATCCTCAATCATCTCCTGAATCTTATCCTCCACCAAGCTTACTCGCTTTATCCACTCTTCGAGTGCCTTTTCCACATGTTCGTGCTTGACCACTTTGCTTTTTACATTTTGAGCCCAGTAGCTTGCCTCCCTGATCAGATCGGCGATGACGGTGAATCGGGTGGATAGCTTCTTTTGAGTCCCCGCGGCCCTCACCCCGAATTCCACCACTCCAGCCACCCCGCTTTTATCAAACGGCAGAAGTTTGTCTTCATCACAGATCTTTTTTATGAAACAGGCATACTGATGAATGTTCTGCTCATCCTTGGGCATGACCGAGTCGAAATCTGCCTTCACCTTAAATATTTTCTTGAAGTCCTCGTCCAGATGATAAAGCAGATGGTAAAGGTAATTGCTACCTATCATCACCACATCCACCTTAACTTCGATCGGCTCCGGCTTCATCGCCGAGGAGCTTAAAAGATAGAAGGGATCATAAGCCCCGATCTCCACTTTCCCATATTTTAAAGCCCGCTTCAGCGCATGCCAGGACCCCGGTTCGATTAAAAGATCCAGCGCATTGACCACCAGATATCCGCCATTGGCCTTAACATATGAACCAGCCTTTATCCGGGTGAAATCGGTTCTCCATATCCCGCCTCGATCCGCCACCCTTTCAATGGTTCCAAAAAGATTTTTATAGGAGGGGGTGGTTTCGATCACTACGGGCACGGTTTTGGTTTCGGAATTGTCCACCACCACATTCACCCGATATTCCCAGAACTCGTCCTCGGGCTTGAGGAAGGCAAGTCCGGGTAAGGACACCTCCGGTGTTTTCTCCTTGGTTGGCTTGAATCTTTCTAAGTTGAGGATCAAGCTCTCCTCCACCTCATCTAAGTAAGTGTGAAGCTTTTCATTTTGATTTTGATATTTAGCCTTTATCTCCTTGATCATCTCTTTTATCAATGGGACGATCATCTCCCGGTCCAAAGCACTCAAAGCCTTCTCCAGCTCCTTGACTATCTCCTTGCCTTCTTTGAAGACATCCTCCATCAGTTTCGACAATGCTTCATATTTGGTCTTCAGATTTTCGAGCCTCTCCTGGGGAAAACTTCCCTCCTTAACTCGTTTTTCCAGTTTAGCCAAACTGATGGGCTTGCCCTCAATTAAGGGCTGGATATCTGGCTTCACAAACGGACCCATCTGAATCTGCACCAGAGCAAACCCCTCCTTTTTCACCTGTTTCTCAAACTCCTCCAGGATGGCTTTTTGTCCCTCCTCGGATTCTTTCACCAATTCTTTTCGTCTCTGTTTGTAAGCTTCGCTTTCGAACACCGTGGGAATGTTTCTCTTCAGAGAGACGATAAGATTTTCCATATCCTTTTTGAAAAGTCTCCCCTGTCCCGCTGGCAGGCTTATTACCTTGGGCATATCTGGATTTTTGAAGTTGTTCACGTAGCACTTATCGTCCGGAATGGTTCCCCTTTTTTCCAGCCTCTCCAATAGATGTTTGATGGTGGTCATCCTTCCAGTTCCCACGAAGCCAGCCACAAAGATATTGTAACCAATGCTTTTGATATCCAATCCCAGCTTGATCGCCTTAACCGCCCGATCCTGTCCGATGATCCACTCACAGGGCTCCACATCGTCCGTGGTTTTCAGATCCAACTTCTCCACCGGACAACGCCAGCGAAGCTTCTCTGGTGGAAGTTCCTCAAATTTGAGATCATCCGACACTTCTCATCACGCTCCTTCCCAGACAAAATTAAAAGGTTCAGATCAAAGCATCATACAGATTTTTCCTTCCCAGAGATATTGAAAAAAACAATGACGATTTTATCTCACCCTTTCCTCTCTTTCATGAAACTAGCAGGGAAAGAAAGATCATGCTGGTCTCCAAATATGGTAAATTCAGTAACTGCCCTAATTTTTATCCTCTTTTTGGGACTTCTTTCTTTCAGCAGAACCCAAGTTCCCCTTCGGATCCTCCTCGCTTCTTTCTAACTCAAATATCTTATTTACTATTTTGCCAGCCACATCTTTGCTTCCCAAGCCAAAAGCTAAGGCAAAACCGAATGCAAAAGCGGCGATGATTATTAAAACCGAATTTACCACAATTCTGGTGGCGACTCCCAACTGCTCCAAGGCGATCGCTAAGGTAAATAGTATTATAACATATTGCACCATTTTAGCAAGCAATTCTGAATGAGCTAAAGCATAGTTGGCCGCCGCGACCTTGACTACTCCTCTGAAAAAGGAAGCTAAAAAGGTCCCGACGATTATCACCAAGATTGCGGCGATCAGGTTGGGAATAAACGATATGATCCTGTTCAAAAGATTACTGATTAAGCTGAATTTCAGAACATCAGAAGCGACGTAGATGAAGAACAAAAATATGATCCAGAAAAACAAAGTTCCCAAGATGTCGGCTAAGGAGTGTTTGATATCTCCTCGGGACAAGAACTTAGACAGCCCTGATTTTGCGCTGAATTTTTCAAAGCGCACCGCCACCAGAAGCTTAATCAAAGCAGATTTTAAGACCTTTGCTAAAAGCCATCCTAAAAGCAGAATCACCAAAGCTCCCACCAGGGCAGGGAGCAGATTAATTATCTTCTCACCGGTAGCTTTTAACGGTTCCAAGAACAATTCTTTAGGATCCATCTTTCTCCTTTTGAATCTTAATTGAGCCAGCTTTCTGCAAACTGTTAAGCTTGCAGAGATTCTTCATTGTTACCTAGTTAAGGGAATAATCTTCGTCCTTATAAGCCATCAATCATTTTAAGGATTCTCGCTTAACCTTAGCTTTTTTGCCTGCGATTATCCTCTCAGCCCAAGACCTTTTTTGAGGTTGAAACTTCTTAAAGATTATTATTGGGCCTGAGATCTTTTCCACCACCTCCTCAGGAACGGAGGTGAAAAGAAGCTGTTCTAAGGCTCCGCCTCGGCTTTCTCCCATGAGGAGAAGGTCCCCGGTTTGAATTTCTTCTATGATGGCCAAGGCTGGTTTTTCGGCTTTTAGAATTTTCCTTTTGCATTTGATCTTTAAGTTTGCTCTCTCTATAAAGGAATCGATCCATCTTTTTGCCAGGGTTTCCTCTTCGGCTCCAGCATCTTGAGCGATGGCATGCACGATCAAGAAATCAGCTCCAAACTTTTCCACCAGGGCAGGACTAAGCTCCGCCGCCAATTGAGAATTGACATTATCTGTGGCAGTGACTATTACCCTTTTTATCTGATCCATCCTTTCACCACATACGACAGCCACATTGCAGGGTGCCTCCTTGAGCACGATGTCCATCACGGTGGTCAAAATCTTCTCCAACGTCTTCTCCGGTCCTGAACGTCCCATGATGATGAAATTGCAATTTTCCTCCTCTGCCGTTTCCAGAATGCCATAGGAGAGCCGATGAGATAGTTTAATCTGTTTGTCAAACTTCACCTTTTCTTGGCGAGCGATGTTTTCTGCTCGGGATAAAATCAGCCTCTGCTGAGAGAAATCCGCCAGCCCCTTTCTCAAAGGCGTTCCGGGAGGCACCTCCCCCACGTTCAGTCCCAACACCTCTCCATCAAACTTTTTGGCAATGGCACAGGCGGTGGTCATAAGCATTCCCACCGTCTTGGGATTGGCTAAAGCCACCAAAATCTTGTATTCCTTTCGTTCCTGTCGTTTAAGGATCTCCTTTAAGCGTCTGTGTTTTTCCACCGTCTCCTTTTGTCCCTTGGAATAACCAAGATAGACCAAGCTTCCCAATCCTAACCATCCAGCGCCCAGAAGATATGTGCGAGGGCTCATGAACGCCAGGATCGCCACGTTGCAGGCGATGGCTAAAAGTGGAATTAGCGGATGCCAGGGTAACTTGAAAGGACGCCTTAGCCGCGGTTCCTTTTTGCGTAACATTATTACCGAGAGATTCACCAGAATAAGGGCAAAAAGGTAACAAAAATTAGCTAAATGGGCCACAAACTCCACCTCTCCGGAGAGGGTAAAAAGCAAAATCACCACTCCCACCACGGCAATTGCGGTATACGGCGTTTTAAATTGGGGGTGCAACCGAAAGATCTTTCCTGGAAGATATCCATCCCGGCCCATAGCATAAGTCTGACGAGCCGCAGCCAAAACCGTAGCATTTAGAGCGGATACGGTGGAAAGAAGTCCGGCGATCAAAACAAAAAGCAAACCGTAATCTCCCAAAACCTTCTTTGCTATCAAGACTAAAGGAGCGGCGGAGGTTCCCAAAGTTTTATAGTCCAGAATCCCCACTGAGACCAGCACCACTGCCACATAGATCAGTGTGGGGATGAAAAGGGAGAGTAAAATCGCCTTGGGCACGGTCTTTTTAGGATTTTTGATCTCCTCGGAGGCGCTGGAGATCAGCTCGAATCCAAAAAAGGATATATAGATCAGGGCGGTGGCAGAGATGATACCGGTAAATCCGAATGGAGCAAATGGCACAAAGTTTTGGACTCTTACAAAGGGAATGCATAATCCTATAAAGATGATCAGCATGGCAACCTTGGTGAGGGTGAGGAAATTCTGAGTCTTTCCGCTTTCCTTGGTTCCCTTTATGTTTATCACCAGCAAAACCAAGGCGATGGCAAAGGCGCTAAATTTGATGGAGGGCGAAGCCTTTACCATCAGATTCAGAAGTGGGTTGAAATGCTCGGCAAAACCCAAGGCGTAGAGAGCACAGGCGACCACACTTCCAAAGATCAAAGCCCAACCATTCAAGAAGGCTATGTAGCCGCCCAGCCCCTGATGAACGAAGGTGTAACCTCCCCCAGCCAAGGGAATGGATGAGGAGAGTTCAGAATAGGAGAGGGCGGTGAAAAGGGTCATCAAACCACACAGTATATACGAAAGGGTAGCCGCCGGTCCAGCTATTCCTGCGGCCATTCCGCTTAGGATGAAGATGCCTGCCCCAATCATGGCGCCAACGCCCAAGGTTGTCGCCTCCAGAAGCCCCAGGTCCCGACTGAACTTTATCTCCGTGTCGGCAGGCAAGATATCTGCTTTCTTGTTTTTATCCATTAAGAAAAGCTTTGTTTTTCCCCATTTTGAACCTAATGAGAACTTTCCGCAGTTGTCCAACTAAATGGCTTTTTGTCTGGTGGATAAATCAAATCTCAAGATGTAAATCCCATCCATCCACATTGGGCCCTGTTTCGATGGCAGGCAGTTAGGAATATAAAGTTTTATGCTTTTATTTCCAATTCTAAAATTTTTTATCACAAATTTTTTGCCTCAATCTCCAAAGCATGTTCCCATGGCTTTGGCCGCATCGACTATAGGAGAATTTGGTTTCACCTTCTTTAATCTGGTGATAGCGGAAGCTATGGGAACACAGATTATTTTATCTCCCTGCCGGCTGGTCATCCAGCCGAATTTCTCACCCATCACCAAATCCACCGCCTTTTTGCCAAATTGAGTGGCCAGGATGCGATCAAATTCCGTTGGCTTTCCACCCCGCTGAAGATGTCCCAAGATGATCACCCGAGTCTCCAGACCGGTTAAGCTTTCAATTTGCTCTGCAATTCGATAGCTCACTCCACCTAATCTGATAGGGTCTGTGCTTCCTTTTACCTTTCTTTTGATCACCAATCCTGAGCCAGCGGGTTTAACCCCCTCCGCCACCACCACGATGCTGAATCTTTTTCCAATTTTGCTTCTTCTTAAAAGCTCCTGACACACCTTTTTCATATCAAATGGGATCTCCGGTATCAAAATCACGTCACCTCCCCCAGCCACTCCGGCATATAAAGCCAACCAGCCGGTATATCGCCCCATCACCTCCACAATCATAACTCGATGATGTGACTCCGCCGTGGTATGAATGTTGTCGATCGATTCGGTAGCTACCGCCACAGCCGAGTCGAAACCTATGGTATAATCGGTCCTTTCCAGATCATTGTCTATGGTCTTGGGAATTCCCACCACAGGCATTCCCAGTTGATGTAACCTGTGGGCGATATGGAAGGTGCCATCTCCACCGATGCAGACTAAGCCATCCAGCTTCAGGCGACGAAAATTTTTTAAGGCGATGGGAGAAACATCCTTTTTCCCTTCCCCGTAAGCAAAAGGGTTTGCGCGATTGGAGGTACCCAGTATGGTTCCACCCAAAGTTAAAATTCCGGAGACATCCTCCCAGCCAAGTTTCTTTGTTTTATTTTTGATCAGTCCCTCAAACCCATCCTTAAAACCGACCACCTCGGCTTGGTAACAAAAGATGGCAGTTTTGGCAACTGCCCGGATGGCCGGATTCAGTCCCGGACAATCCCCTCCTCCGGTCAAAATTCCGATCCTTCTTTTTCTCCTCATGGGCGCTCCTTGTTTGTCGTTTCCGGATTCATAATAGCTTAAAATTTTTGGTTTTTCAAGCAGATTCTTCTCCAGAAGGTGAGGCGGAAATGTTCGAAATGGGGCTGTTGCCGAACTTTTTGAGTTTAAAAGGAGGAAGGCGCTATAAATAGTCACTCCCGACTCAAGCGCTATAGGGGTTACAGGAGAGATAACTTTATATTTCTTTGATCAGAATTGGAATCTTTTGAGCTATCGAACCTGTGAGGTCCGCATTACCCTCAACAATGGAGATGTGAACTCTGATTGTATAGTTGACGTGGGCGATATTGTTTACCTGATTAGCTACCTATTTAGATTTGAAGATCCACCAGATCCATTAAGAGCTGGAGCTGTTAATTGTGATTGCGTAGTAGATCTGGGTGATGTGTTTTACTTGATAAGTTATCTATTTAGAGGCGATTTTCCTCCGGTTTCATCTGAAACATGCGGGTGCGGATACTAAGGAATAGTCTCCTAAACGGAGGGTTCGGGGTTGAATAAGATTCCGCGTCCAGCCAGAGCGCCATTTTTTCTTTTGAGCGCGAAGGTCACAGATATGCTCAGAAAAACGATAGATGAAGGAGTTGAGCAACTAAAAAATAAAGGATGATTCTTTCACTTAAGCAAAACCATTCTTATGATTTGACTTCCTCTTCTGGTCTGGAGTTTGCAGAAATAGACTCCACTTGCGAGTTTTTTGCCCTGGGTGTCTTTTCCATCCCAGGTTATCCTCTTCCATCCTCTGGTTTGGAAACCACAGGTGAGCTCTTTTACTTTTTCTCCCTTCAGGTTATAGATGATAAGTCTTATTGGCTCATCTAAAGGCAGAAAGTAGGAGATGTTTGTAACCGGGTTAAATGGATTGGGGTAATTGGGAAGCAGCTGAAGGCAAGTTGTTGTAGTCTGTTCAGAGGATTGCTCCACTTGGCTGACTCCGGAAAAGTCTATCTCAAAAGTGTCACACTCCAGAGGGTAAAAACAATATTGAAAGGAAGCCGAATCTCGGAACACGCAGTAGTTTCCATAGGGCAAGCCCACAAATTTATAATTGCCCGCCGAATCGGTAAAGGTGCTGTCCTCTCTGTCGCCTGAAAGATAAACCACAGCATTTCCCATAGGACCCATTTGATCGGTTACCCTCCCTCTGATGCTGTTTAAGGTGAGGTTCTTATAAAAGTGGAGTCCTCCTTCAGACTCCCCAACAAATAAATCCAGATCCCCATCTGAGTCAAAATCACCCAAAACTGGAGCGCTTCTTTTCCCCACATCGACCGAGTCATAGAAATCGCTGACCAGGCTAAAAGAGAAGGCTTCGGGGTTGCCATCGTTTTGGTAAAACCAGATTTTCCCTTCTTCATTTCCCACCAGCAGATCAAAATCGCCATCTTGGTCCAGATCTCCAAAGGTGGGAGAGCTATACCAGCCTACGTCAATGAACCCAAAATTTTCAGAAACCGGGGTCCAGAAGGGTGCCTGAGGTGTGCCATCATTTTGATAAAAAAATATCTTTCCATAAATTTGCCCAACAAACATGTCCAAATCACCATCACCGTCTATGTCTGCAAAGGCGGGGGAGGCATATCCTTGCACATCTATGAAATCGTATTGATCGGGGTCCAGATTCCAGAAAGCGGATTCCACGCTTCCAATGTTTTCGTAATAATCTATTTTCCCATCCTTTCTTCCTATAAACAAATCCAAATCTGAATCTGCATCTATGTCGACAAATGCAGGAGAAGAATAATCGTCAGCTTCTATGGCAAAGTAGTTTTCTGTTATCTTGCTCCAGCAGGGTTGAGGGATCTTCTCCTCCGTTTGATAGAAATCGATGTTTCCTTCCTGCTCCCCTATGAAAAGATCGAAGTCTCCATCATCATCTATGTCTGACAGTGCGGGATGGGAATAAGAGCCGACATCGATGAAAAGATAATCTTCAGTAATCAACGTCCAGAAGGGAAGAAAAATGGTGCCGTCATTCCTATAAAAGAAGATTTTTCCCTCATCCTGTCCGATGAGAAGATCCAGATCGGAATCCCCATCCACATCCCCGAAGACAGGACAGCTTCGTCTTCCTACCTGGATGGAGTTATAATTGGTTGAGACCTGATCCCACTGAGGATCAACTTCGCTTCCCGTGTTCCTGTAGAAATTGATGTTACCATATTCTTCTCCTACGAATAAATCGAAGTCTCCATCCGCATCAAGATCAGCGAAGGTAGGGACACTACATGCTCCCACATCGATGGAGTCATAGTTTTCGGATAAAAGATTCCAAAAGGGTGTATGCTTATCTCCCACATTACAATAGAAGCTTACCGTTCCATCCTCCTTGCCTATGAATAAGTCTAAGTCTGAATCTGCGTCTATGTCTACAAATACGGGAGTGCTTTCTGCGCCCACGTCGATCGAGTCGTAAAAGTCTGAAACCTTGACCCAAAAGGGAGAGTTTGAACTCCCTTCATTTCGGAAAAAGCAGATTTTCCCTTCGCCATTCCCCACAAACACATCCGGATCACCATCATCATCGATATCTGCTAAAGAAGGAAAGCTTCTTTGGCCCATAGAGGAATTTGGGGTGTGCCCTGGTTATGAAAAAAACGAATCTTTCCACTTTTGTCTCCAACTAACAAATCAAGGTCACCATCTGTATCCATATCGACGAAGGTGGGCTTGGAAAATTCCATGCCGCCAGCAAAGGCACACTCCACCGTAAAGCCATCCACCTTCGCTTTTAATTCCTTTCTCCATCTTATCTCAGTGGCAAATGAAACGGAGCAAAGTAAATATTGGAGCACGATAAGAAAGCTACATGCCCATGGAGCAATCCTTTTGGAAAAAGTATAAGAAAGATGGTAGCTTTGCATCCGAAGCAAAAA
>JAOZNS010000270.1 GCA_029933635.1 Candidatus Zixiibacteriota bacterium
CTCTATTCCTCCTATGTATTTCAGGTTATTGGAAAAAGTTACGTCACGAAGACGCATCTCACCGATAAGATTGAAATTGAAATCGTAAAGGGAAACTTTATCCCAACCTTTTCCCTCATCCTTAAGACCTAAAATAATCTCAGATAAGGCTGAGTGTTTGTCCTTCTTAGATCCAAAGACAATTCCCTTCACTCCCTCCTTTTCCAAATCAATCTCTCTTACCAGCTTGTATTCCACCAGATTGGGTCCCTCATCCAGATGGAGTCTTTGCAATCGCTTGACTTTAATCCCTCTCTTCTCTAATTGCTTCTCCTGCCACCGGTTGATAATAACCTCACATTCACCTCTCTGAGGACAATCAATCCCCATCCGTTGCAAATATTCATAATCCTCATCTGTTTTCACCTCAATTTTCGCCCGCTCCCAGAGGGTCTTCATCTTGGTGGAATCCCATTGAGCTTCCTGAGCAAAGCCAGACACAACCAAAGCAGAGAAAACCAGAAAAGACAAAATGAATCTTTTCAACATGGCTTAAGCCTCCCGGTTAAAAGGTTAAATGTTTTTGTTTCTTTTTTCTCAAGTCAAAGTATAATAGATCCTTCTCATTGGATGCAAGAAAAATCAGTCATAATACCTGCTCTACCACCAGATCAGGCAGACCATACCAGTTCACGTCCACCGGACCTTTCAGGTTATTGCATTCATTCTTCTCAGTTACCTCGCCATAGGAGTCGGTCAATCCGTACATATGCCAGGTTTCAATCTCATTATTTGTTACCACCTGGTCGAATTGAACAGTCTGCCCGGGGTCTAACTCCCAAGTCCACCAATAATAATCACCAGTGGACCCAACACCCGGCGGAAGCATTTCATCTTCAAAAAGGTCTGTCCAGAATCCAGAAGAGGTGGCATTTCCTATGTTTTTAACCGTTAAGGTGATGGTAATCTCTTCTCCTATCGTAGGGTTATAATTGCTGGAGGTCAGGCTTTGCACAATCAAATCCGGCAGATTGGGAGGGGTTACATAAGTGCCATACAGATGATAGGAATCAGAAGGGTTCCCTCCGCTAAAACAGTAAACCTCTATGATATAAGTGTTGATGGAAACCCAGTAGATTATCTCCTCATCGCTATTGCCATAATTTTCAGAATAAGCAAGCAAGTTATACTCACAATCATAAAGATACAGGTCGTAATCCGATCCTTCCGGAATGCTGGTCAGATGGATTTCGAGATTTCCATCACCACATATCAGAGAGTAAAAATCCGACTCACCTGGTGATTCCAGATAACCCCACCAGGAAAAGCTCCCCTTTGCATCAGGATCCAGTGCGAATGCATCTTGAGACCCGATAAAATCTTCACCAGACTTAATCTTTTGCTTTATTACCTCAAGCTGTTCTGGAGTAAGCGGCTTTTTGGAGATAGCCCCGGTTTGTCCCTCTGCCGGGACAAAAAAACCTATGCCCATTACCAGAAAAGGGGCAACACCAGAAAAAACCAAAATCACTTTTCTCATTGTCCATCCCTCCTCTCATACGGAGTGCAAAAACTCTGTTTTTGCTATTTGAAATGTCCGAATTCCGGATCCATAGGACAAAAATTCATTTTTGCCGAAAACTCAATACTCACTCGGCTTGTTGATAGATCATTATTTTAGTGCCAACTTGAACTACCAGTTGTTTTCCATCATTCGATAAACTCATATTCAACATGCGGAACAAAGGACCTTCTGGAACAGGAAAATTCGTGGACCACAGGGTGCCTCCGTCGAAACCTATTACCGATGCCATAGCCGAACAAAGCACTCCAAACACTTTAGCTTCTTCCGCAATATCTGTGGCATAAATACTCCCCCCCTTCTTGGAAGCGCCATACTTAGCTATAATCTCTCCGTTTTCTGACCTTATCAGGTAGGCCGTATGATAATACTCGGTAAGTAAGGTATATTTCTCGTTAGATGAGAAACAAATCCCGGTGGCAAACAGGTGTCCGAATTTTTTTATCCGATTGCCTTCTCTTGAAAGAAGATATGTAGTGCCTTTTGTTGACACTGCTACATAGTTGTTAAGCTTAGAAATATTCTTAGCTCCCATCCCTTTGTCTTCGGTATTGAATCTCCACAATTCTTTACCGTCCGAAGTGAAAAATAGGACTCCGATTCCCTCACCGAAGGCATGACCATCCTCGTCCGCCGCTTGGATCAACAGATACTCTCCATCTTCTGAGAATTCACCCCTGATGCCTTGACCTCCAGGGTCCCAAGTTCCGACATAGAGTTGTATCTTCTTAATCTTGTTGCCCTTTTGATCATAAAAAGTCAAGATACCATTCAGATGATCTCTTTCTACTACTGTCCCTTTGCTGGAAACGGAATAACTATTGGGGGAAGCATCATAATATAACTCCCTTTCCAATTCCCATAATTTCTTACCAGTGTAATCAAAAAGCTCAAACTTGTATGAACCCTTTTCCGTGACATCCTGCGGTATCTTCACATATTTTATTCCTCCCAAGTATCTTAAGTTTTCGGAAAAGGTTACCCTTCTAAGGTACATCTTACTTATTAGGTTGAAGGTGGAATCATATACGCAAACCTTGTTCTCCATTTCATTAAGACCCAAAATAATATCAGACAAAGCTGAGTTTTTGTCCTTCTTAGGTCCAAAAACAATGCTCTCCACTCCATCTCTCTTCAAATCAATCTCTCTCACCAGCTTGTATTCCACCTGATTGGGTCTCTTCTCTGGTGGAGGTGGAGGAGCAGGTGGTGGTAACACCTTGACTTTAATCCCTCCCCTTTTCTCTATCTCCTTCCTCTGCCATTCGGGAATAGAAACTTCGCACATCTGTCCTATGGGACAATCAATGCCCAGCCCCTTCAGATATTGATACTGCTCCTCTGTTGCTACCGCAATCCTCACCCGTTCCCAAGCAGGTTTTGTCCCAGTAGTGTCTCTTTGCTCCTGCTGGCTAAAGCCGGATACAAACAAAACCAGTGCCAAACCAGATAAAACTAAAAGACTCACAATAAGCCCTTTTGGGAAAAATCTTTTCAGCATGGCTTATGCCTCCTGTTTAAAAGGTTAAATGTTTTTGTTCCTTCTTTTCTTAAGTCAAATTATAATAAATTCTTCTAATTAGATGCAAGAAAATCAGTCATAATACCTGCTCTACCACCAGA
>JAOZNS010000271.1:0-1443 GCA_029933635.1 Candidatus Zixiibacteriota bacterium
ATATTTTCTAAACAACTAGAACAAGAAATTAAGAAAAGCCCTATGTTTAAGGATTATCAAATAGAAATTGAAAATTTTACTGAACCTCAAAAGGCACTAGATACATATCGTCAAAATCCTCAAGACTATTATCTTGTTTATACTGACCAGAGAATGCCTGGTTTTGATGGAACCAAGCTTGTAAATGAAATGAATGGTGTTTATCCCATAGCTCCTCTCTATGATACTGCTTATTTTGGAAAAGAGTTTGAAATGGATAGAATGAAAACACGTCCTATTCTTACTTCAAAGAAAGGTGAAAGAAATCTTGATGTTATTTTGGGGGCAATATTTGTTGCTATAAATGAGACTGAAAAATTGAGAAGACTATATCAGTTTTATAAAGGCTAGATTAGTCAGTTTAAATTGTAATAGTCACTACTTAACCTGACAATCCGCTGTTTGTTTTTCTGTCTGTAAGGTCGAATCGATCATCTTTTCTTTTGTTGGAGGCATTCAATCTAAAAAGGTTTGCATTGGCCTGTAGCGAAACCAATACTTCTCACCGTGGGTCTGCAGCCGGATTTGGACCAGAGTTGCCGCCCCGAAAGGGCAGAAAAGAGCAGAGGGAAAGACAACAAGCGATGAAGTGAGTCCGCCGAAAAGCCTTCTAAGCGAAGTAAACACAAGGAATTAAACGGAAACAATCCAAAATAAACCAAAACATGAGATTTTTAGATTTTGAGTTGTTTTGACTTATTTTGGGCACAAAATAGGCACAAAATCTTTTAATGGTTTTTCTAGGAGAAGCCCAGGTTGTCGGAGCTTTTGCTCGAAATTCTTGCCTGTCATAGCAGTCAATCCTTGACCAAGTATTTTTTATTTCTTTCCTCCTCTTTTTTCTTCAATGTGGTGTCTGATGTCTTTGCCTTGCACTAAATAAATGACATCCTCTGCTATATTGGTGGCGTGATCACCTATTCTTTCCAAATGCCTGGAAACTAAAACTAATTGTAAAGCTCTGGGTATCGTGGAAGGATCGCTCATCATAAAGGTAAGAAGCTCTCGAAAAATCTGGTCCTTTAATCCATCTATCTCATCATCGCGGGCCAAAACCAAGCGAGCTAAGTTTACATCTTGTTTGATGAAAGAATCTAAACTATCTTTAACCATCTTTTGCGCTAAATCTGCCATGCGGGGTATGTCAATATATGGTTTAAGCTGGGGCTTTCTAATCAATACCGCAACACACTGAGTGATATTTACCGCCATATCACCGATTCTTTCCAACTCGCTTTTGATTTTCATGGCGGAGGTGATAAACCTCAAGTCTGTTGCCATTGGATGTTTCAACGCCAAAAGCTTCAAACATAGCTCGTCGATCTCTATTTCCAGAAGATTGACCTTCTCCTCATCTCTGTTCACTTCCTGGATCAAGGAATCTTTTCTCTCGGTCAGAGACTT
>JAOZNS010000271.1:1543-3183 GCA_029933635.1 Candidatus Zixiibacteriota bacterium
GCCGCCTGTTGCATATTGTGAGTGACTATTACGATGGTATATCTCTTCTTAAGGTCCTGAATTAGTTCCTCGATTTTTGCTGTAGATATTGGGTCTAAAGCAGAAGCCGGCTCATCCATCAAGATAACCTCCGGCTGAATAGCTAAGGCTCTGGCTATACACACCCTTTGTTGTTGTCCTCCGGAAAGCTTCAAGGCGGAGGTGTTGAGTTTGTCCTTCACCTCATCCCATAAGGCGGCATCCTTCAAAGCTTTTTCCACTTTCTCCTCTAAGCTATTTTTATCTCGAACTCCTGCTATCCTCAGCCCATAGGCAACGTTCTCAAGGATAGATTTGGGGAAAGGATTTGATTTTTGGAAAACCATTCCCACTCTTCGACGAAGTATAGATAAGTCGATATTATCCTTATATATATCTATTCCGTCTAAAAGAACTTTCCCTTCCACTTTTGTTCCCGGAATGATGTCGTTCATCCTGTTCAGAGTGCGAAGGAAAGTCGTTTTCCCACATCCGGAGGGACCGATAAGTGCTGTGATGTGATTTTCTCGAATGGGCATGTTCACGTTTTTTAAAGCCAAAGTGGCGCCATAGTAGAAATTCAAATTCTCAATTGACATCTTTATCCTGTCTTGGGTTGACTCTCTGCCCAGCACAGTTTGAGTATTAGCCTTCTTTTTTACAATTTCCTCCTTTCTTTTCAAGTTGGATTCAGGCGATTTCATCTCTTCTTGATTTTTTGCCACTTGCATCTTTAGCTCTTTTCCCTGAGAAGTTTAACGATCCCTTCTTTGTGCAGTTCTAATTTTGCTGCGAATTAGAATAGCTAAAAGATTCAAAATGAAAGTCAACATCAAAAGCACCAGAACAGTGCCGTAAAGTATGGGCTTGGTTTTCTCCACATCCGGGGATTGAGTAGACATAACAAATATGTGATACCCCAATTCCATAAATTGGTCGTTCAATTTATGCGGTATATAGGGGAGAAAATAGGCGGCTCCGGTAAACATGATGGGAGCCACTTCTCCGGCTCCTCGGCTCACTGCCAAGATGCTGCCGGTTAGAATTCCGGGAACAGAATGAGGCAAAACGATTCTACGAATGGTCTGCCACTTGGTTCCTCCCAGGGCATAACTGGCTTCCCGATACTCATTGGGAACAGCTCTTAAAGCTTCTTCGGTTGATACTATCACCACAGGAAGGGTAAGAACCGCCAAGGTCAAGGAAGCCCAGATTATGGCAGGCTGACCCCATGCAACCTCACCTTCAAAGAAAACATTGTCAATTCCCCCTCCAATAAAGTGGATGAAAAACCCCAATCCAAATAAACCAAAGACTATGGAAGGAACCCCTGCCAGATTACTCACCGCCACTCTGGTGAGCCGAGCTATCTTTGAATCCGGTTTAGCATACTCGTGCAAAAAGATCGCGGTTAAAACACCTAAAGGTACTACAGCTATGATCATCAACAGAACCAATGCTACTGTGCCAAAGATGGCTGGAAAGATCCCCCCGGCAGTCATCCCCTGCTCTGGAGCTTTAGTAAAGAATTCCCAGGAGAGTTTTCCATACCCGTTGATAATTATGTTTCCTACTACAAGCGCCAACATCGCCACAATCACAAAACTGGCGGCGATGGTCAG